>SCST01000061.1 GCA_004299465.1 Methylovulum sp.
TGAATCTGTTTAATTCGCAAGCCCAATAACCGGCGGTCGGTTTCGAGCTGCGTTTCACCGGGACCACGCAGGCCGATACCGCCTTTCTGGCGTTCCAAATGCGTCCAGCCGCGCACCAAGCGGGTAGATAAATGCTTTAATTGCGCCAGTTCAACCTGTAATTTACCCTCGAAAGATTGTGCGCGTTGGGCAAAAATATCAAGGATCAGTCCGTTCCTGTCGACCACGCGCACGCCCAGAAAATTTTCGAGATTTCTTTCCTGGCTGGGGGTTAGCGGATGATTAAACAAAACCACATCGGCGGAATAATTTTCTACGATGGATTTAAGCTCTTCAAGCTTACCTTTACCGACAAAATGTTTTGGATCAGGGCGTTGGCGGCTGCCGGTGACAACGTAGACAGGATCAGTTCCGGCCGATTTAGCCAGCTCTTTTAATTCCAAAAGATCTTCCTGTCCCGCATGAAATGTCAGATGAACAAGAACTGCTCGTTCACCTGAATCAGGACGATCAAACAATGAATAACCTCATACTAATAAACAAAGTGTTACTACTTGCAAATATTATTCGTCGACGGACTCTTCTTCATCGCGCATCATTTTTACCGCTTTACTCGGTACGATAGTCGAGATGGCATGCTTATAAACCATCTGGCTGACGGTATTTTTCAGCATGATCACATACTGGTCGAATGAATCCACTTTTCCTTGCAGCTTTATGCCGTTAACAAGAAAAATCGACACAGGCGTATGTTCTTTTCTGAGCGTGTTTAAAAAATTGTCCTGCAAATTCTGGCCTTTTGACATCCGATTTCTCCTTATTTTTATAAAATGCTGTTTAAGATAACTGCAATTACCAGTCTATACAAATCATTATCGATTAAACTGAAGTATTCTTTTTTTCAATGGGTTTAATTTTATCAACAGATACGAAGACTTGCTCCTGTTTTATCGCTGTGCTTACCAGTTTGGCTATAAGGCTCCGGTATTCGTCATCGGCCAAGCTATCCGCGGGTATAAGCAACGCTTTTTTAGTGATATTCGTTAGCGCGGGTTTATTCAGGGAAGGCTTTTGCCGGTTTTCAATATGCAAAAACAGTGCGTATTTTGTCACCACGGTTGACGGCAAAATACGGACAGGTTCAAGGCCGCCTTCACTCATGGAAAACTCCCAACCCGAAGCATCGCTGTACTTAATAGTGTATCGCTCATTTTTCAGCCGCTTGACAAGCCTGTCGAAACAAGCATAGATTACAGCGAACAGGATGATTTTTACGGCGATCGGTAATGCGTTGGTTAAACACGCTGTCAACGCAAGCACGCGGGCGATAGCGCTAACATACTGCAAGCGCACAGACGGTTGGGGCTTTAACCATAATGGGGGTGTATATTTTTTTAACAAGTAACGCCATTTGTTGATAATCCAAGCTATTAATACATTGCTTCAAGCAAGTAGTTCAAATCACCCGCCACTAAGGCGATTTCCGGCGAAGAATATATCCAACTCGCTGGTCTTTTTGTCCATCTTCTGCATTGTAAAAATACCTTTCTCAATCTCTTATTCCTCCCATGAGCAACACACCTATCGAGCACCTCAATAATTTGGTCTATGGTGCTAAATCCGGTCATTTCTCTAATGCAATGCACTGGCAGCGTTATTTTGAACCTATACCCGAGTTCCCTGCAGATTTACCTGCGCCTATATTGGGCATTATGGTGCTCATCTGGCAGTTACGCGACAAAGACCTGCAAGAAAAATACCCGCTGAAAACCAGGGAAAGTTGCATTGACTTTATTGCTTGGTGCATTGTTAGCGGGAGAGCTGAATACCAGGCACTCAAGGAAGCAACGCAATTTTGGGATGCTTTGAGTCGACCTGCGCAGCTTTCAGATAAGCCATATCCAGAAGATGACCCCGCTCATGCGATTTCCTGGTTAATGGCTCTGGCGGTTCGAGGTCGTTCTGATTTACCCTTTGACTTAACAAGTAAAGAAGGGAGAAGTCAACTGCTTGCCTGGTATATCTTGAATGGACGAACTGAGCTTAGCCTTGATGATATTCCTTTCGAAGATTGGCAAATGCGTTACTTTTTCTCGCCTTCTGCTACCTATGGGCTTACTTGCTTTCAAGAGTTGGTATATAACGCTCGGCCTGACATACGAAAAATATTTCCACTACCTTCAACTAAGCAGGATTATTTAACGTGGTTTGGAAGCTTTTCCTTAATACTTGAAACCAGAGCAGCGCTAAATCAACCTGCACAGCTCCCAAGCGACTCATTGCCCGAAGATGATCCGGCTCACGCTATTTCCAGGCGAATGGTTTTAGCCATTCAGGGTCGCCCTGATTTAAACATTGATTTAACAGATAAACAAGGACGGCAACGACTGCTCGGCTGGTATTTGCAACATGGACGAATCGAACTTGGATTTGGCGATGTTTCGTTTGAAGAATGGCAAGCCCGCTATTTTTTCTCTCCCGCAAGCACGCCGGGGCTTAATCGGCTTCAGGAATTGATATATGAAATTCGCCCCGATTTACAAAACGCGTTTCCGTTGCCATCGTCCATACAAGACTACCTGGCATGGTTTCAGCGTTTTATAACGGTCGAGACACGTCTAATTGATGTATTGGACTCAGAACCAGTCGATTCTGAATTGCGACATTCCCGCGGTATCAAGACTTTTCCTTTCGGCGTAAATATCATTGGCTATGTATTCGGACAACTGGGTATAGGTGAAGATGTGCGTATGGCGGCACAATCTTTATTGACAACTGAAGTGCCGATTACCCTACTGGACTTTCCACTTGGGATAAATGCATCACAAGCGGAAAAGAGCATGGAAAGTTACGTCAGCTACAAGCCAAAGTATGCCGTCAACCTGTTTTGCCTTCCTGGATTAGAGCAAGGCCTTTATTTTGCCGTGCTAGGAAAGCAAATATTTGAGGGACGTTACAATATAGGGTACTGGCCTTGGGAGTTGCCGGAATGGCCGGAAGACTGTAAGCATTTGTTGTCGTTAGTTAATGAGGTATGGGTTTATAGTCAATATGTTTTTGATGCTTTGAATCCTGTTAGCCCTGTACCGATTCGGATTATGTCGGTAGCGGTAGAGGTTGCAGAGGTTAGCGATCTCACTCGCGAAGACTTTGCATTGCCGAAAAACGCAACACTGTTTTTATTTGCCTTTGATCTTAGTTCTTCGATGGCTAGAAAAAACCCTACTGCATGCGTCAGCGCATTTCTTGAGGCCTTTCCACTTAAAGACAAGGACGCTTTGGGCGAGGCGCAGATAGGGTTAGTCATTAAAGTGCATCCGCCTAAAGCGCCCAACAAAGAATGGGATGCCTTAAAGCAATTACAAGAAAACGACCCTCGCATACACTTGATTGAACAGACCTTAAGCAAGCCGGATTTAATGGCGCTTTATAAGCTCTGCGATTGCTTTGTATCGTTACACCGCGCAGAAGGGTTCGGTCGGTGCATTGCCGAAGCCATGTTGCTCGGTAAACCCGTTATCACTACCGGCTTTTCGGGAAATCTCGCATTTACTAGCCAAGAAAATGCCTTGCTGGTA
>SCST01000917.1 GCA_004299465.1 Methylovulum sp.
GTTCCCGCTGGCATCAACCTCTACAAGTTCTCTTCCGTCACGACCGCGAAGTCGCTCTTCAAACACTGCTTCCACACCCATCCTCCCTACGCGATCCCCAAGGCGGTAGTTACGGATGGAATAATACTCATCTTTCAGTTCTTTCTCGGTAAGTTCTCCTGTGTATCCCACCACATGCGCAAGCGCCCTAGGGTACAAGTATTGCCGTACGTACGTGAGACCCTGCGAAATATTGGCAACCAGGGGCTTTCCGGCACGATCAAGAAGAAGCCCGCGTGGCGCATGGCGAATAAGTTCCCGTGTTCGATTCCCGTCAGCCAAAACACGATACTCATGACCCTTAACCACCGTCAAGGAAAACAATCGGAAAAAAAGCACAAAGAATACCACGAATAGAATGGTAGAAAAAAGAAGTGCACGCCCAGCTCCCAGCCACCATGCACGCGGCGCATCAGAAGAAAGATGCGTGCGGGACCTTTTTTCGACGATCACGGTGTCGGAGAAAGCTTTTCCTAGCTTCATAGACGTCCTGTCAGAAGCATGAGTCCCAAAAAACTTGCAGAATACAAGACTCCCCCAACCACCTGTGCCACCGTATGATTCTTTCGCTGCACGCGTGCCCAGCCAACCAGTGGAATAGTCAAAAGAATCGGCCACAAATTCCAACCAAACCACTCAAGGATAAGGAGGAAGGTAAGAGTGTTCACACTGGTATGTCCAGAAATTTTCCAAAATAACGTGACTATGAAAAATCCACTAAACCAAAGGAAGAACAAAAGAAAAAGTTTTACGAGGTACGCATTCCCCAATAGGATAACCAACAAAAGGTCCAGTATCAAAAAAAGTGCAAAACATCCAAGTACCCTAATCCGCTCCTTACGATTACTCACATCTAGATTAGTTACATGTCTTGTTCGTATAGCCCAGACCAGAAGAAGAAACGGCGGCAACACCATCACAAAAAAAAGAATAAATAGCAATCGAAGGATCGCCTCCGGTGGCATCCCACTTCGCAGAATAGCCACGACGGACAATGTGGTAAGGACGATCATGGGATCAAAAAGTCGAGAAACAAGAGATGCCAGAAACTTCTTCATACTTTTCGCGCCGCGACTTTTACTTTCCGAAGAAGGAGCGGATCATCCAATAGTTTACCACAGCCGCGCACTACTGCTGTCTGCGGGTCATCCGTCACCCATACCGGCATTTTGAGCTCTGTGGCAATAAGTTTATCTATCCCGCGGATAAGCGAT
>SCST01000519.1 GCA_004299465.1 Methylovulum sp.
CGTTCGTCAATTGAAAAGGCAGGGCCCGCAAAAAATGCTCTATTTCCCGTTTCGAACCGGGCAATACCGGCGCTTGCCAAACTTTAGCCTTCGCTTTGACGCGGCGCAGGCTTAAATGATGCGCCAGCAATTCTTCAAACGCGAGGCGTCTTAGCGCGGGTACGCTGCCGTCTTGCAAGGCCTCGGCCGAAATAGCTTCATCAGGAGCATGTAAGGTCCGTATCGCGTCAGCCAGGCTGGGGTAATCGTATTGCTGCAGGATGGCGGCAGGAATCCAGTCCGTCAGTACCGATTTATCGTGATCGCAACGCATTAATGCCTGCTTGACCGCCTTACGCACGGCGTTTTGGGTCAAGCCTTCCGTCAACGGGTAGACCGGCGTTAACCGGCTTTCGGTGACTGCAAATTCAGGATTTGCAATCACCGTATAATCGGGATGCACCATTTCCAGGCCGGCAAAACCGTAACGCACTTCGGCGAATACCGTCAGCCAGGTGTCCGGTTTCAGCGCCTGTTGCTGGCTGGCCGTAAAATGAAAAAACCGTAATGAGATAGCGCCGGTTCCGTCATTGATCCGGCATACCAGGCTCCTGCGGCCTCTGGGCAAAATGTCGGTAAACTCAACTTTTCCGCAGATTAAAACCGTCATGCCGGCTGCCAATGAAGCGATAGGATAAACCCGGGTCCGATCTTCATAGCGATACGGCAAATGGAATACCAGGTCCTGGAGGCTGCGAATGCCGAGCTTTTCCAGGCGGTTTGCCGTTTGGACGCCGATCCCTGTTAATGCAGTAACCGGCAGGTGTTGGCTGTTCATTAAAATACAATGTCCGCTAACAGCAGTATTACGAAGCCGCTACCCATTTACCGCAACAGCACAAGCGCTTATATTTTCGTGCCTCTGCTGCGCGGTAAATGGAACGCAGATGGCGCTGATCATTATGATCAGCAAGCCGGATATTCCTGGGGCGGCAACTGCATAATCGCGTCCATTTCCACCTCGGCGCCTTTTGGCAGGGCGGCAACGCCAATCGCGGCACGCGCGGGATAAGGCGCTTGAAAATAGCGCCCCATAATTTCATTGACTATCGGGAAATGCGCCAAATCGGTCAGGAACACATTCAGCTTGACCACATCAGAAAAACCGCCTCCCGCCGCCTCGGCAACCGCTTTTAAATTTTCAAACACCTGGGTAATTTGCGCGGAAATATCGCCGTCAACCAAGGTCATCGTTTCGGGAACCAAAGGTATTTGTCCTGAAAGATAAACGGTATGGTCAACCTTTACCGCTTGTGAATAAGTGCCTATGGCTTGTGGGGCATTGTCTGTCTGAATAATCTCTTTAGTCATTTTCTTACCTTGATCTTGATACATTAACTTTTCATCGGGTTTTGTGCCGGCGTCGATATATACTCTGAACGGTCAAGTTTTCGGTTTTTTTATGTAGGGTACGTAAACATGACCGTGCGAAATATCGATGTGTTTGCGTTGTCGTATCCGCTAACCGGACTATCACAATGATCAAACAAAACCTGCGGCACACCGCACCGGCTGGCGGCTCACTTGTACTGCCGCTCGCCGTAAGGCCCGGCAGTATAGCACGAATTCAACGACTCCCGGCGGCTATGGGGAAACCCAAGAGCGCAGGCAATCGTTTGTGCCGTGTTGACCTGTGGCTGAATAATTAAGCTTGACAGTTATAATGTCATCATGAAACAGGCGGGAATTTTGCAAACTGTCATATAGCCTATCGATTAATCCTATATCATAAGGCCTGGAAGACACTGCTTTTCAGCATTGATTTCCAGCCCCTATCCTGTCATCACATCAAAGGCTTTTTAAATATTATGAATATCATTAAAAAAACAGCGCTAAGCTTCTTTATCGCAATCTCTTTAGGCGCCATCAGCACCGTAGCTTTCAGCGAAGAAGCGGCTAATAGTTCAGCGACGAGTGTCAGCGAAACTATTGCGCATATTGAAAAAGCTTTAGTCGAAATCAGCAAAAGCGATTTTTCCGCCGCCCATTTGCATTTAAAAGCCGCACGCGCATCTTCCGAGCACATTAGCGGCAATGAAGCCATCGTAAAACAGGCCAACGCAGAGGTTATCCAGGGACAAATCCAATCCAAGTACGGCGATATTAAAAAATCGACCGATGAACTCAACAAGGCATTAGCGCTGTATAAATCGCTCTAAACCAGGGGATTTAAGACAGGGCCGGATAAATTCGGCCCTGCCTGCCCTTGGCCCAAGCCCGGTTCGCGACCTAATGCCAGCCCCCGTACTGCCGGGTTGGATCGCCACGAAAACCTGTCGATGTCTTGTTTTCCTCAGGCGCTGAAATAGTGCTTTCAGCCGCCATCACCATATTCGCTCGAGTATAACCGCCCAACGCTTCCGCTTTCTTGGCAATCGTCGTTGTCAGTGGATTGAGGTCATATTGCGTTATGCCAGGCTCGACGGCTACCGCGATAAGTTTTTCAAGACCTGGCTCACCCGCTTCGGGATAAAATCTTAACACGACAGGCAACACCGTATTGGCTGGAATTTCCACGCGATAACGGCCGTTATCCTGTAATGCGGCATGAGCAAGGGCTTGCCCTTTGCTGTCGGTCACCTCAATATCCCCTGCTTTTATCGCACCGGCCTTATTGCTGACAAGCCCTTGCAGTATTGTCGCCTGGTCGTATTTTTTGGCTGCCTTAGGGTTTGATAATGTGTGTTGACTGGCTTTTTCGCAGCCTGCCGGAATAGCGGCGAATATCAACAGCATCAGCGCAATGAAAAAACCGCGGTGTCCGGCGCTTGAACGGGAAAGGAACGTAGTCATAATAGATTCCGTAGAATGAGTGTGTCTGGATTCCCGGCGCCGGCAAAGCTCCCAAGCGCAAGTATTGGGAACTGCATCATGCCAGCGGAAAAACCCGGCGATCACCTTGGCCGATATTGATATTTCTCAATCAGCGATTTTACTTGGTTAGGGTCAATGTCTTCTTTTTTGGTAAACAGGCCCAAGGTATCGGCTTTATCCCTGGTCTCTAAAAAAGGCAAAACGATGTGATAGTACGGCCTGTTCCAGAAATCATGGATAATAATCTTGCAGTTCGGCGGCGTGTTCAGTATGCAGTTAAGCGTGCAGGCCACCCTGAACCTGCCGTCAATCAACACCAGGTCATGCTCGCTTTTTCTTGAAAAAATGCCCAATGAATAGTTCGGCCATTGGTGTTTTTTACAAAAGCCAGTCGGATAGCCCCAGAACGAAGTCCTGCCGATGTCAACGACATGGAATAATAACTTTCCGACCGATAAGGCCTCGGAAATAACGGGATGGTGTTTCAGGTTTTCATTGATAAAGCTTGCTGAAGATTCGACCGAATCGATTTGCTTGATGCCCGGAACACTGGCCGCATATAGTGTGCTGGCACCGGCCCCAAACTCGAGGAAGCGGGTCGATAAATCAATGTGTGTATGTAAAATACCAAGTTCATCAGTTGTCATTGTCATGGCTCACCCCATCAACAACATCTGAAATAAAGATACTGCCTGCATAACAAAAAATAGCGCACCCTTTCCTTACCTGTTTCTTTATTTTTATATTTTTATAAATCATATAGTTTTCAACCGATTAAAAAACTCGCCACCTTAGGCGATTTCCTGCAAAGTAAGCCGGCTTGCCTGTCTTTATTCCCGGTTTTAGGCCTTGAAAATAAACAAAAAACCCGCACTGTACCCGTTCCCGGATATCGCCTTAAAATAAATTCACAACCGTATTGGCTTAACCCCGGCCAACAAAAAAAATATTAACTCACCCGCAACATATTATCCAATGCCTTTTTTGCAAGCCTGGATTCGCTGGCAGGCACTGAAATCCGGTTGATGACATGCCCGGCGGCGAGATTCTCCAAAATCCATGCCAGATGTTGCGGATCGGTCCTGAACATCGTCGAGCACATGCACAAGGTCGGCGACATAAAATGCACATTTTTACCCTGCGCCCTGCATTCTTCGTGCAGGCGGTTGACCAGGTTCAATTCGGTCGCGACCAGCCAGCGGGTATTCGGTTCGGCGGCGCGCACCGTTTTGAGTATGTATTCGGTGGAGCCAACATAATCGGCTTTTTGGCAGACTTCAAAACAGGCCTCCGGGTGCGCGATAACCTTGGTTTCGGGGTAACGCTCGAGAAAATGATCGATCTGTTCCGGCTTGAACACCTGATGCACCGAACAATAACCGTTCCAGAGTATCATTTTGGCTTTCTTGATTTGCGCTTCGCTCAGGCCGCCCAAGGGTTTATTGAAATCCCAGGTAACCATTTCATCGAGCGGGATACCCATGCGATAACCGGTATTGCGTCCCAAATGCTGATCCGGGAAAAACAGCACCTTGGCGCGCTGCGCAAAACTCCATTCCAGTATTTTCCGGGCATTCGACGAGGTGCAGACAATGCCGTCGTGGCTGCCGCAAAAGGCTTTCAGGTCCGCGGAAGAATTGATGTAGGTAACCGGCGTTACGGCATTTTCCACATCGATAATTTGCGATAACTCATCCCAGCATTGGCGGACTTTAACCAGGTTCGCCATATCCGCCATCGAACAGCCCGCCGCCAAATCCGGCAGGATGGCTATCTGCTCGGGGCGCGACAGAATATCGGCGACTTCGGCCATAAAATGCACGCCGCAGAACACGATATATTCCGCTGCCGATTGCGCCGCATCCCTGGACAGTTTTAACGAATCGCCGGAAAAATCGGCGTGCTTGAAGACTTCATCACGTTGGTAATGGTGGCCGAGCACGACACAGCGGCTGCCGAGCTTGGCTTTGGCGGCGACAATACGCGCATCGCAGGCCTCATCATCGAGTAAGGCGTAATCTTGAATAGGTAGGGACATTTTAAAAATCTCGGGGTAAAAGGATTAAGTTCAACATGGCTGCGTTGAGCGTTGGAGCATTTTAAAAGTTTCATGCGCTAAATCCTAATTTGTATACGGAAGCGATAAGGCGGGGGTGGAATGCGGAATTGGCCGTTTTTACCCGCGCTGGCGATTTCCGAGAGCAGGGATTCGTAGACATCACCTTGGGTGCCCTGAAATGCCTGACCTTTTTCGTGCGAGTCTTTTTCCATCCCGTCTACATGCCGTCGATGGTTTTGACCGCTGGGTATAATAAATACTGAGTAACTGCTCAGGCCCTTGCTGTAGCGTGCTGCGCGCGCCATCAACGGACTGGCACGTTATCCGCACGCCGGAGAAGGCGCGCGCAGCACGCCCTACGCTTCAGGCAAGGATATGAATAGTTACAATACCGATAACCCATGAAAATTCTGCGCTAATCACTGGGTGCATTTTTGTGGGTTGCCTAGCTTTTACCGGCAATGTGCCCGGCAAACCCCATCGCCTGCCTTGCCAACAGGCTTTTGGCGCTGGGAATATGATCCAGCAATGCCAGGCCGATATTCCTGGCGGCGGCCACTGCCGGCCAATCATTTGAAAAGATTTTAACGACGCTGTCGGTAAAGCCGATCACCCGGTCATGGTCTTGCTGCCTGGCTGCCGCATAAGCCTGTAGAAATTCAGCCGCGCCTATATCGCCGCCGCTATGTACCGCTTGCGACAAGCTATCGGCCAGTTGCACGACATCCCGAAGGCCCAGGTTAAAGCCCTGCCCCGCCACCGGATGCAACTGATGCGCGGCATTGCCGATGATGACCGCGCGCCCTGCTACCATGCGTTCCGCGCGTATCAGCGACAACGGAAAGACGCGCCGGGGCGCAATTAAGGTCAACTCGCCCAGCTTGTAGCCGAACAATTGCTGCAATTCGGCCAGGAAATCGGTTTCACTACCCAGCATCAGGGCTTCGGCTTCCTCATCGGTGCGCGTCCAGACGACGGCGCAATGGTTTTTAGCGACCGGCAGCAAGGCCAACGGCCCGGATGCGGTAAAACGCTCGAACGCGGTGTTGTTATGGGGGATAGCTGTTTTTACCGTAGTCACCAATGCCGTTTGCCGGTATTCGGTAATGCGCTGCGGTATATCCAACAATTTCCGCACCGATGAATTGCCGCCATCGGCGCCTACCAGTAATTTTGCAGAGATATTTAACGATTCATTGCCTCTTCTAAGGCTGACATTGACTTCGTCGGCACCGGACATCAGGCCGACGACACGCGCGGGGCAAAACCGCGTCAAACCGGCCTGCTCGACCAGGTCGGCCATATGCGTTTCTATGTCGCGCGCAGTAATCACATAGCCTAAGGCGCTGACATGCT
>SCST01000520.1 GCA_004299465.1 Methylovulum sp.
GACCCAGTCGTTAGAAAAATGGAACGCAGATGACGCTGATGATTAAGATAATATAAGATTTTTCGTAAGTTATCTGTGCCATCCGGCTCTCCTTTGTATTTGATGGCCCAGCCATTACCTTATTTTCATACTCAACTAAACCTTTTAGACATCACTGCAGAGGTAGCTCATGAATTCACCCGAACCAACGACCGAACACCTCCGCACCAGTTGCTGCATCGTCGGCGGCGGGCCTGCCGGAATGATGCTGGGCTTGCTGCTCGCCCGCGCCGGCGTCGAGGTTGTCGTACTCGAAAAACATGCCGATTTTTTCCGCGATTTCCGCGGTGACACCATCCATCCATCGTCGTTGGAATTGATCTATGAACTGGGCCTGCTCGATGAATTTTTACGCCTGCCGCATCAAAAGCTTGAGCACATCAGCGCCTGCGTTAACGGGGAAACAGTTCCGGTAGCCGATCTCTCATCGCTGCCGACGCACTGCAAATACATCGCTTTTATGCCGCAATGGGATTTCCTGAATTTTATCGCCGAACAGGCCAAGCGCTATCCCTGTTTCCATCTGCGCCTGCAAAGTGAAGCAACCGCATTGATTGAAAACGCCGGACATATTGCCGGCGTTAAAGCCGCGACGCCCGGAGGCGAGTTAGAAGTGCATGCCGATTTAGTGGTTGCCGCCGACGGGCGTTTTTCGGTAATACGCGAGTGCGCAAAACTACCCGTCGTAGACCACGGCGTACCGATAGACGTCTTGTGGTTGCGCTTGTCCAAACAAGGCAGCGACCCGTCCGCGTCATTAGGACATCTTCGCGCCGGCCGTATGATGGTGATGATTGATCGCGGCGAATATTGGCAATGCGGGATAGTCATTGCCAAAGGCGGCTTCACGGCGATTCAGCAACAGGGAATCGACGCCTTTCGTAACGCTATTACCGAACTGGTGCCGTTCATGGCCGGCCGTGTCGGCGAAATCAGTGCTTGGGATGATGTGAAACTGCTGACGGTGCAGATTAACCGTTTGAAACGCTGGTATCGTCCCGGCCTGTTATGTATAGGCGATGCCGCCCACGCGATGTCGCCGGCAGGTGGCGTAGGCGTGAATTTTGCCATCCAGGATGCGGTGGCAACGGCTAACAGCCTGGCCGCAAAACTGCGCAACGGCCATGTGAGTGTCGGCGACCTGCGCCATATCCAGCACCGGCGAGAATGGCCGACAAGGATGATCCAGGGGCTACAAGCCTTCATTCACCAACGCGTAGGCCGGGGAGAGCCCGGTATGCCGGTCACCGACTTGCCGTTACCGATTCGCTTGCTGCGCGACCGGCCGCTACTGCGCAGAATTCCCGCGCGCATTATCGGCCTCGGCTTTCGTCCCGAGCATATCAGGTCGCCGGACGTATGGGATAAATCTTCAAGGGATTACCAGGATCAATTAGGCTGTTAATCTTCGCCAGACCTGCCGGGTTTTAAAAACCGGCGGGTCAAAATCCTGCCAATTGCAAGAATCCAGCCCAGGTTTCTGTTATCCAAAAACGTTCATGCTGAAAAAATCAACATCATTCAATACACCTTTGTTATGTCGAAACCGGACCATCAGCTATTATTACAGCAAAATCCAGCAACAAAACCGGATCTTGCAGCATATCAGGAAGGTCTTGCCTGCAGCCCTGGCAAAGCAGGTACGCCACTGCCTGGTCAAAGATAAAAAGTTGCTGGTTTATACCGACTCGGCAATTTGGGCAAGCCAACTGCGCTTTTATAACAAGATTATGCTGGTAAGTGTCGCACAGCTAAGCCAGGAATCCGTAGAAACCATACAGGTTAAAATCATTACCGAATCCACGGGGCTTAGCGTGCAGGCCGTGAGTAAGGCAAGGGTTCCTTCTGCGGCAACGATAGCGATTATCCGTAACGACAGCTTGGGCGTTTCGGATAATCAATTGAAACAGGCTTTGCTTAATTTAAGTTCGACGCTGGAAAGACTGGCCGCTAAAAACTGAAGAACCTGGGCTGCGGATAAGTAGCCAAAAATTGTTTAACAAAATAAAGAGGCTATTTGTCACCCCCTTCGTGGTGAAAAATAGGTTAAAAGGCTTTAGTTAGAGTAACTACTGATCAGGATTCAGGTCTTGGCGATTGCGCCGCGCGCATGAATGAAATCGGCGCATCTTCTTCGTCGTCAAAGGTAATCATTTCCCACGCGTCTTTATCGTCCAGCAAGGTGCGCAGTAATTTATTATTCAAGCCGTGCCCTGATTTATAACCGGTAAATTCGCCGATCAGGCTATGTCCCAATAAATACAAATCGCCGATCGCATCGAGGATCTTATGCTTGACGAATTCGTCTGCACAGCGCAGTCCATCTTCATTGAGAATTTTGTCATCATCGACCACAATGGCATTATCGAGGCTGCCGCCTAAAGCCAGGTTATTCTGCCGCAGCATATCGATGTCTTTCATAAAGCCGAAGGTCCGCGCGCGGCTGACTTCCTTAACAAAGGTCGTCGATGAAAAATCCATCGTCGCCGTTTTGACATCATCTTCAAAAGCAGGATGCTCGAAATCGATCGTAAACGTCACCTTAAAGCCATCGAAGGGATCAAAAGCCGCCCACTTATCGCCTTCTTCGACGCGTATACTGTGTTTTATGCGGATATATTGTTTCGGGCTATCCTGCTCTTCAACGCCTGCCGATTGCAGCAGGAATACAAAAGGCCCTGCGCTGCCGTCCATAATAGGCACTTCGCCGGCGCTGACATCAATAACCGCATTGTCTATGCCCAAACCAGCAAAGGCAGACAATAAATGTTCTATGGTCGATATTTTTACGTCGCCGGCTACCAGCGTTGTTGAAAGAACCGTTTCCCCGACATTGCCGGGCGTTGCCTGGATGGTTACCGGTTCATCCAAATCGACTCGGCGAAACCTAATACCCGTGTTCGGCTCGGCAGGGCGCAACGTTAAATAGACCTTTTCCCCGGTATGCAAGCCTACACCTGTAGCCCTGATTGTATTTTTTAAAGTTCGCTGTTTAATCATAAAGTTCAATCATAAAATAAATGCCCGAGCAAACGGAGCAAAGCTGGGAATACTATCATAATTAGCCAAAAAAGCAGAATGCTAGCGTAACGTATTGTCAATGCCAAATAAACATAGGCAGACGGTAATCGTTACTATACGTGACAAGCAGTGCACGGATAGTCTGGAAAGATAAATGATGCTACGCTTAGCACGACTAATTAATGACTTTCCTGGATGTTGACGAGTAACGGCGACCCTGGTCGCCCACAAAGCGAATAAATAAGCTTTCCGTCAGCGCTATTCAATATCAGGCAGACCATGCTAAAAAAGTTTTTTAAACCGGCAAGCGCACCGTCCTTAAGTCCCGCTCCTGAACTATCGGGCTTGCTGGAAAAACAATACCGTCTCAAGGTAGCGCAGCGGCATATTCAGTTTGATGACGCGCAATTGCTTGCATTACAGCACCTGCAGACGCTGCTGGAAAAATTGCCAAGCCTCCTGGATCACCGGCAACGGGCCATCGTCCATAAACGGCTGTCGCCGCGTCAGGAAACATGCCGCAGCCTGTATATTTTCGGCGATGTCGGCCGCGGCAAATCCATGCTGATGACGCTGTTTTATGATGCCTGCCCGTTT
>SCST01000521.1 GCA_004299465.1 Methylovulum sp.
GTCAGCGTGAACTCGAAAATAGCCAGGTCGTCGAGCATATGCTCTACCGACGTCGTCCCGGTTAACGGAATGATACCGATTTGGCTCAAAAAGCGGAAAAAAACCTGCGCGCTACTCCGTTGATATTGCTCGCTAAGGTCCCGAATCACGTCGTGCTGTAAGACGCCGGGATTGGCTGTGAGCGTCCAAAAGCCCTGGTAAAGTACCTGGTGTTGTCGGCAGAAGGTCCTGATTTCCCGGTCATAATGCGTATCCTTATAGAAACGGTTTTGTAATAACGCGGGCTTGATGTCGGCGTTTTGGTACAAAAACTCAAACTGCTGGAGCTCATAGCAATTACTGATGCCCAGTTGCCTCAATCCCCCCGTCTTGAAGAGCGCTTCCATCGCCCGCCAGACTTCCATAAGCTGCTGTTTGTCGACTAGCGGCGAATGCAGTATCAGGCCATCCAGGTAGTCTGTTTTCAGGTTGCCAAGAGACGTTGCGAAGGATTGCGCGACTTGTTCGCCCAGGCTCGCCTTCGGGTCATAAGGAATCCGTTCCGGGTCCTGGCCGTTTAGCGGCGTAAATTTGCTTTGCAGGTAAATATCGCTACGGGGCAACCCTAGCCTTAAACACGCGGTCAAGCCGTCACCGACGCCGGGCTCATGGTAATGCTTGGGTTGACAAGCCGTGTCAAAACCACGAAACCCGGCGTTGACGGCCTGCTCGACTAAAGCCGCAGTCCGGTCTTTTTTCCAGGCGGTGCCGTAAATAATGCCGGGTATTCGTACACCGCAAGCGGAGGTAACAAAATCGCTGTGTTTCATTTTAATGCTCGGGACAGGGTTTTAAGAAAACGGCTTCCACCCGTAAGCCGTTACCGGGGTGGACTTTATCAGTACCGATATACCTTCGGCAAGCGGACAAAGCCATGAGCGCGAATTGAACAACTTCAAGTTAATGCCGCCTGGTCTGGGTAGTGGCGGGGCTATTTGCAAAAGTTATGTCATGCACGACCCCTTAGTGGAAAGTTTTCAACGCTTTTTGACAGCGTTGAATTCAATTTGTAACACATCTATAACAAAACATTAACAAAACATTAAGCGTATTGTAACAACAGCGAATTATAATAAAATCAATGAGTTATATACATAATGACCCTGGTGGCTTGCCAGGGGTATTTGAAAGTATCAAAAATTGCTGTTTTTTTGACAAGGCAATTCTCTTAATTGGCCGATTAATCGGTGAATCCGTTTAACCATTATCAAAAAGGTGTTTATATGTATGATGAAAGTCACTGTGCTTTGCTTTCCAGGCAAGCCGTAACTAAATTCGGTTTTGCAGGAGGCTTGTTGGTTTTGGCGAGCCTATTGTTTGCGCTACCTGTCCACGCTGATATGCGTCCGCCGTCACCGGGCATCGAAGCGATTGACATCGAACGCAAGGCCGATGAGATGCAGGCCGGCTATATCGGGGAATCCAGAAAAATGACCTTGACGCTGATCAACGCGGATGGTCAGGAATCACAGAGGAAACTAGACTTTTGGGGATTTGAGGAGCCCGATAGGCACGACAAGACGCTCGTTAAATTCACTTTCCCGCCCGACATCAAGGGCACGACTTTGTTGACCTATGAAAAAGGTGCGGAGGATGACGACCAATGGCTTTATCTACCCAGTTTGAAACGCGCCAAGCGCATTGCTTCGTCAAATAAGAGCGGATCGTTTGTCGGCTCTGAGTTTGCCTATGAGGATCTCGTCGTTCGCCAATTCGAGAAATACAATTTCAAGTATATCGGCGACGACACCGTGGATGGCAAGGACTGTTTTGTCATCGAGAGAACGCCTAAGAACCAAACCTCGGGATATTCAAAAATCTTAAGATGGCGCTATAAGGATAATCACCAGGAGGCGAAGAGCCAATACTACGACCGTAAGGGCGAGTTGCTTAAGGAAAGGTTCCTGGAAGGCCATCATCTGGTGGATGGTTTTTGGCGCACAAGCAAAATCACCGTGAAAAATGTGCAGACCAAAAAAGCCTCCACACTCGCTTTCGATGACATCAAGCTCAAGCTGACGCAAGACGAGAGTCTTTTTTCTGTCAGGGCGCTAGAGTCAGTTCAGTAAGTTTTTCGGCATCAGCGGCAAGGCTTGCCCTGTTCCCGCCAGGGAATGGCGGCATCCCTGTGACCTTGTGTTGATGGCGGTTTTAAACCATGCCAATAGAGTGTCAGGATGCATCCGAAAAAACTTAACATAAAACCTAGAGGGTTGCGGCGAGCCGTTAAGCCGTGGACCTTGTGCCTGATAGCTCATCTGGCGCTGCCGCATGCCGCGGCGCTGTGTGCTGAACCGGAAACGGAGCCGTCTTTACTGGATAAGCTGGATATTTCCGGGTCGTTTGATTATGAAACTTATCAATACCCAAAAACACCCTTGTTTCCTGGGCAAGTCGAACAAAACCATGCCGTCCGGCTTAAATTCCGTACGGAAACCAGCCTTGGCGGGAACTGGCGGGCGGGGCTGCAGCCGTTTGTCCGCTATGATTTTGTTGATGACCGGCAGAGCACCATCCGCCTGGACGAAGGATGGATCGAATATGCTCGCGAGAATTGGGATCTGCGGGTTGGCAACCAGGTGTTCTCCTGGGGACAAATGGAAAGCGTTAACCTGATAGATGGGCTGAATCCCCGGGATTATCGTGATGATATTGTTGAACCGGCCAAGATCGGCATCCCGACCGTACGGTTCAGATGGAAGTTTGACGATAGCGATCTGTCATTCTATGCGCTGCCCTATTACATGCCTTCGATGTTTCCGGGACGTTATAACTTTTACAGCATCAGCGGAGGGCCTCCTATCGACAATGCGGATGAGAAGTTCGAGGCCCAGGGGGCGGTGCGTTTTTTCCATGCCGGCGATGGCTATGATTTCGCCGTCAGCTATATGAACTTGATTGAGCATACGCCGTTGTACGACTTCAATGATGTCGGCGTGCTTGTTGCCACGCCGTATCGGGCGGAGCGCTTCGGCATCGAGATGACCAAGGTCGTCGACAGCCTGTTGTTGAAAGCTCAGGGGTTTTACCGGATTCCGCAAATTGAATTGCTGAAAGAGGCATTTACCTACACGGTCGGTGCGGAATATACCTTCCCCGGCATTATAGGCCTGTCTGATTTGACGGTGTTCACGGAGTATTTCGGCACCATAGGCTCGGGCGGACAGGTGCGCTTCCAGTTGCTGGAAGACAGCCTCTTCACAGGCATCCGCTGGACGGCGAACGACCAGGTCAGGCAGGAACTTGAGGTGGGGGCGATCAACAACTTTAATAATGTCGGCACGTATCTGATGCGGGCTTCCTATACAAGAAACCTGACAGATACCGTTCAAATGAACATAGCTTATACCGATACCTTTGGTTTTTTTGTTTTTCCAAATCTTGATGAAGATGGCGACGGCGCGTTTCTGGCGCGCCTGCGCTACAGCTTTTAATTTCGCCACAGGACATGATCGATGGGCACACAACAGAAGTTGATTTCTAAATACGCGGACTGGATTATCAAAAAGCGCTGGCTGGTCATTTTGGCGAGCCTTGCGGTGCTGATATTCCTGGGAAGCTTCCTGACACGGCTGTCTTTTGATTCCAATTACCGAATCTGGTTTGACGAGCAGGATCCGTATCTGCAAAGCTACGACCAGTTCGTCAAGGAATTCGGTCATGACGACATGTTCGTCGTGGCGTTCCAGGATCCTGACGGTATTTTGAACGCCAAGCCGGCGGAGACCCTGCAAAGGCTGACCGAACGGTTTTGGCAGGTGTCCGGGGTCATACGGGTGGATTCGCTGGCGAACTTCCAGGCTTTGCGCGGTACCGACGACGGCTTTAACGCCGATGCGCTGTTCCCGGCGAATCAGCCGATCACCGAGGAGCGGTTGCAGGCGGCGCGCGATTATGTCGAGACTGACCCTTTGGTATCCGGTGCCTTGCTTTCGCCGGACAAGACGGTGGGCATCCTGCGCGCCAGGATCGCGCCGGTGGCGGTAACGCCGGAGCTGCCGGCCAAAGTCTACGGGCAATTGACGCAGATCCTCGGCGAAGAGGAAGCGCGTAGCGGCTACCATTTTTACATGGCCGGCGGGCCGATCACCGACCAGGCCTTCGACCAGGTCGCGCAGAGCGACACGGCTCGATTGGTGCCGCTGTTGCTGGTGGTGCTCGGCGCAGTCTGGTTTGCGGTGTTCCGCTCGCTGACGGGGGTGGCGATCGCGTTGGGAATGTCGCTGCTGAGCGTGATCGGCGCGTTGGGGATCACCGCACTCGCCGGTCATAAGCTGAATATTGTCACGACTTCCGCTCCGCAGTTGCTGATCGGTATCGCGGTGGCTTCCTCGCTGCATGTCATGACGATCTTTATCAATGCCAAACGTCGGGGCTTAAGTTCGGCGGATGCGGTGCGGGAAACCTTGCGCTGCAATATGGGCCCGGTGATGCTGACTTCGATCACGACCTCTATCGGCTTCTTTTCGTTTTATTTCACGGCCAATATCATCCCGCTTCAGCGCCTGGGCTTCTCGGCGGGCTTCGGCACCTTGCTGAT
>SCST01000522.1 GCA_004299465.1 Methylovulum sp.
GCATACTGAGTAAGCCCATCGTATTATTCCATTTAAATTCAGTAGCTTGCTTATAGTCGGCGAAGGAGGCGCGCGCAAAAACTCAGTCGGCGTCCGCCAGCTTGCTGTGCTGCATCGAATAGGAAAAATAAACGATCAAGCCGATCACTAGCCAGATAACAAAACGCAGCCAGGTTATTGACGGCAAAAATGCCATCAACGCAGCGCAGGACAACACGCCCAAAGCGGGAAACAACAGGCCGAAAGGCGTGCGAAACGGGCGCGGCATATCGGGTTTGGTGATGCGCAGCACGATCACACCGAAACAAACCAGCACAAACGCCGCTAACGTGCCGATGTTGACGAGTTCCGCCAGTTCGTTCAGCGGTATGAAACCGGCGATAAGCGCCATAATGACGCCACAGAGGATAATAACGCGCACCGGCGTCTGGGTTTGGGGATTGACCTTGTTGAAGAACGGCGACAACAAGCCATCACGCGACATCGCAAAGATAATACGCGTCAACGCATAATACAACACCAGCATAACGGTGGAGAGTCCGGCGATAACGCCGGTTGAAATCAGCGCCGACGCCCAATTATAACCCAACAAATTCAGCGCATGCGCAACCGGTGACGAGACATTAAGCTCGGTGTAATTAACGACGCCGGTAAGCAGGCCCGATACCAGGATATAAATAACCGTGCAAAACATCAGCGAGGCAACAATACCGAAAGGCAGGTCATGTTGCGGATCTCTCGCTTCTTCAGTCGCCGTGGATACCGCATCGAAGCCGACATAGGCAAAAAACACCAGCGACGCACCGGCGAGAACGCCGGTGGTCTGGCCGTCAGGCAAGGTCTGGAACCAACCGAACGGCATGAAAGGCTGCCAATTTTCTACGTGGACATTAAACGCAGCAACGGCAATAAACACCGCTATCGTAATCAATTTGACAAACACCATCGTATTGTTGGCCCTGGCGCTCTGTTTCGTACCCATGATCAGCAAGCCCATCAACAGCAGGATAATAACCGCTGCCGGCAGGTTAATGACGCCGCCCAGCTCAGGCGCTTTGGTCAATGCCTCGGGTAAGGGTATGCCCATTGCCGTCAGGGCATTGCAAAAATAACCGGACCAACCGTTCGCAACCGTCGCAACGGCAATACTGTACTCCAGCAGCAAGTCCCAACCGATAATAAACGCGCATAATTCACCAAAAGCGACATAGCTGTAACCATAAGCGCTGCCGCAACCGCCTATCGATGCCGACAACTCGGCATAGGAAAGCGCCGCAAAGGCGCAGGCCAAGCCCGCGATGACAAATGACAGCACGACGGCCGGCCCGGATTGGGTTGCAGCGGCAATGCCGGTCAACACAAAAATACCCGTGCCTATGATCGCGCCTATGCCGAGAAACGCGAGATCCCATGCTGATAAGCAACGCTTAAGCCCATGCTCTGCGTGATCGTTTGACGAGAAGTGCTTGGTGCGAAAGATTTGCATCGACATGATTGAAAGTTCTGTTGATTTAAGAGTTCTGTTGATTTAAGAAAAAGCCCGATTATAGCGCAGATGCGTTTCAATGCCACAGATCGCCGGATATTGACCTGATTAAAAGCGGGGGGCTAATGGGCTGTTGCTTCGACATCAAGCGGCTTACTCGCATAAGGCGCGCACGGCGCGCCCTACTCCGGTTACCGCTGTAACCTTGTCGGGACTAATAAAAAAGCCGTTGCGACAAGTCGCAACGGCTTTTGAATTCGGATGCCTTACTACTTCGGGCAGACATTCGTGGCCGTTAATCCTTTAGGCCCCGATTCAACATCGAAAGTCACTTTTTGCCCTTCCGTTAAGGTTTTAAAGCCTTCGCCCTGAATAACCGAATGATGCACGAAAACATCCTCGCCTCCTTCCGCCGGTGCAATAAAACCAAAACCTTTTGTGTTGTTAAACCACTTTACAGTGCCTGTTGCCATTCGAAGACTCCTCAAATAAAAATTTACGGTTAGCACAGAACTACAACATTGATAACCGGACAACCTGACCATACGAGACTTCCACTGGCTCAACATCTTTACTCTGCTCGATAAATTGTACTGATATTTTTGGCCAGATGCCATTTATCATCGAAAAACCCCGACGAATTCAATGTTTATTCGGCACCGTCAGGCCTGTTTAGCCAGCCCGTCATGCTGGCGAATGTTGTTAAGCCGCTTTTACCGCATGGAGGGCAGGATGTTTTGGATTTAGCTAAAAATAACTTCTCGAAATAGCTTATCGCTCATGCGCCGCAAGGGTTTGGAGGTCAGGCTTTGCCTGGATCTGTTCTTGTCAGGCAAAGCCTGACCTCCGTATCTCCGGGAAGTTATTATTGACCCTATCCTTTATGGCTTTCTTCGTAGTCAGGCGATGCCGCAAACATGCTCCCTGCCAGTATGTTGATTCAAATTGTAACTACTCAGCTCCTTGCCAAGTTACCTGAAGTTATACTCGCTCTTTGGCCTGTGTAGGGCGCGCCGCGCGCGCCTTCTCCGATACTTGGGGCAACGTGCC
>SCST01000837.1 GCA_004299465.1 Methylovulum sp.
AGACACCAAGGCCGCGCAGATGTTCACGCTGGCGCATGAACTGGCCCATATCTGGCTCGGACAGTCCGCGGTGTCCGATGCGCAGGCGTCTTTGGTGCCCGAACATCAGGTGGAGCGCTGGTGCAATCAGGTTGCGGCCGAGCTGCTCGTCCCGTTGGAGGTTTTTCGCGATGAGTACGACCCACACGCCGGCCTGGGCAATGAGACTCTTCGCCTGGCACGCCGTTTCAAGGTCAGTACGCTAGTCATCCTGCGCCGGATCCATGACATCGGGGGACTCACGCGTGAACAGTTGTGGGAGGCGTATGAAGCGGAACTCCAACGGCTACGCGCGCTCCCCAAGGGCAGCGGTGGTGACTTTTACCTCACACTTGGCGCCCGCGCGAGCAAACGGTTCGCCCGTGCGCTCGTGGTCAGCACGTTGGAGGGACGGTCGTCCTTTACGGAAGCGTTCCGCCTTCTCGGATTCAAGAAGATGGCGACGTTCCGCGATCTCGGGCGTAGCCTCGGAGTGGGTTTCTAATGGCGTATCTCCTCGACGCCGACGTGTTCATCCGCGCGAAGAACTTACACTACGGCCTCGACTTCTGTCCGGCGTTCTGGGACTGGCTCATCGAGAGTCATGTGGCGGGTACGGTGTTCAGCGTCGAGAAAGTAGGTGACGAAGTGCAGGCCCTGGCGGATGAATTGTCGGAATGGGCCGAAGCACGTGGCCGCAGTTTCTTTCTTCGGCCAGACGCCGCTGTGTTCCCTGCGCTGGCGGCGGTCAGCGCGTGGGCAGGAGGCCAGCACTACGAGCCATCCGCAGTGAGCACGTTTCTTCAGGTGGCCGACTACTACCTGGTGGCCCAGGCTTACGCCGGAACGCACACCGTCGTCACACACGAGATTCCCTCCGCATCGACTCGCAAGATCAAGATCCCCGATGCGTGCATCGGGCTCGGCGTCAAGTGCATGACGCCGTATGAGATGCTTCGGCGAGAGCGAGCGCGGTTTATCCTGGGGCCGCATCCATGAACCGGACCAACGAAGCTGCTTTCGAAACGGTAATCGAATCCCATCTCCTCGCCAACGGCTACGTATCCGTCCACCGCGACAGCTTCGACCGCGAACGCGCGATCTTTCCAGATGTCGTCCTCGGCTTCATCCGCGAGACTCAGCCGAA
>SCST01000793.1 GCA_004299465.1 Methylovulum sp.
AATGCTTCGGCATAGTTACGGCATTGCGCCTCTAGCGCTTCGGGCGTTTTTGCCGATAGCGCCAATAAATAAGGTTCAGGCTTTACGGCATCGACTGTTGCTGCGCCCTCTTCGGCCTGTTCGAGAATGACATGCGCATTGGTCCCGCTCATGCCGAACGAACTGACGCCAGCGTAGCGTTTTTCGCCGCTCGCTTGCCAATCGGTCAATGCGGTCGGTACTTTCAGGTTAAAACGCTGCCAGGGGATATAGGGATTCGGCGTCTTAAAGCCGACGTTGGCTGGTATTTGCCGGTGTTTTAGCGCCAGTGCGGCCTTGATTAAACTGATGATGCCGGCGGCCGCTTCGAGATGGCCGACATTGGTTTTTACCGAACCGATGTACAAGGGCTTATCGACGCCGCGCCCGTCGCCGTAGGCCGCTCCCAAGGCTTCGGCTTCTATCGGGTCGCCGAGCACGGTGCCGGTGCCGTGCGCCTCGACGAAATTCACCTGATGCGGCTTGATGCGCGCATTGCGCAAAGCTTGAGTGATCAATTGCTGTTGCGCTGCACCGTTCGGCACCGTCAAGCCGCTGCCGGGGCCGTCGTGATTGACCGCAGAGCCGCGTATCAAAGCAATCACCTGATCGCCGTCACGCTGCGCATCGCCGAGGCGCTTTAACACGACCGCACCGCAGCCTTCGCCACGCCCGTAGCCGTCCGCGGCCGCATCGAAGCTTTTGCTGCGACCGTCAGCGGCCAACGCGCCAACCTTCGATAAAAACAGCGCAACATTCGGCGTCAACATCAATTGCACGCCGGCGACGACGGCAGTTTTCGATTCGCCGTTACGCAGGCTCTGGCAGGCCAGATGCAGCGCAAGCAATGACGAGGAACACGCACTGTCGACCGAAAGACAAGGGCCGTGCCAGCCGAAGACGTAGGAAAGCCGACCCGACGCGAAGCAAAAGCCGTTGCCGCTGCCGTCGTAGCTGTTAATACGCCGGTAATCGTCGCCATATAATTGCAGTAAGCCGTAATCGTTCTGGCCTATGCCTAAAAACACGCCGGTGTCGCCGCCGCGCAGGGACTCGGGCACGATATTGGCGTTTTCCAACGCTTCCCAGCACACTTCCAGCAATAAACGCTGCTGCGGATCCATGCTGCGGGCTTCGCGCGGCGAGATACCGAAAAAATCGGCGTCGAAATAACCGGGCTTGTCGATAAAGCCAGCCTCGCGCATCGTCATCTTGCCGGCTTCGCCCGGCTCGGCGCTGTAAAATTGCGCGTTATCCCAACGCTCGCCCGGAACTTCGACAATGCCGTCTTCGCCCCGGCTCAACAAGCGCCAGAAATCCTCAGGCGAATTGACGCCGCCCGGAAAACGGCAGCCAATCCCGACCAATGCTATCGGCTCATGGGCCTTGCCTTCCTGCTCGGTCAAGCGTTGCTTCAGTTTATCGAGCGCAAGATAAGCGCGTTTCAATTGTTCGTCGTTATTAGAACTCACGAATCTTCCTGTGATAAAAGCCGATCGATTTCCGCCAATTGCGCATCGAGCAAAGTACTCAAATCCTGTCCCGACAAGGCGTCAAACGCCGCATCGTCTTGGCTGTGTTCTTCTGCCGGCTGCTGTCCCGCCGGATCCGACAGTAAGTCTAGCAGATAAGCGGATAAGGTCGAGACCGACGGGTATTTGAACGTCAGCGTCGCATCGAGCAGGCGGCCCGACTCCCGTTGCAAACGATTACGCAATTCCAGCGACGTTAAAGAATCCATGCCCAATTCGAAAAAACCGCGCCTGGGATCTATCTCGGTCGTGATGCCCAGCACCGATGCGACGGTCGCGCTGACATGGTTTTGCAGCAATTCCGCCTGCTGCTTAGTGCTGCCGCTCAGGGCCTGCAACAGCGACGCGGTTTGCACCGGTGCTGAGATCCCGCTATCGGCGCGCTTGCCATCCAGCACCCAGCGGTAATAACTTTGCGCCAGGCTTGCGTCTTGATGAGAAACAAAGCGATGAAAATCGACAGCCATGATCGCCACGCCGGATTCGCCGGAGATCATCGCCTGCCGCATCGCCGCCAATGCCGAATCAGGCGGCATCGGTGCGACGCCCATCGCCTGCCATTGCCGCCGCCGCGTATCATCGACCGCGGTCGCCATGCCGGTATTGTTCCAGACGCCCCAGTTGATGCTTAAGGCCGGCAGGTTTAAGCCCTGCCGGTAAGCCGCCAACGCATCGACAAAGGCGTTCGCGGCGACATAATTGGCCAGCCCCGCGACAGCCAGGATAGAGGCTGCCGATGAAAATAAGATGAAATAATCCGGCCCCTGGTCAAGTTCGATGCTGAGC
>SCST01000794.1 GCA_004299465.1 Methylovulum sp.
CTGGCTTATTGGCGGCGGCAATTACAGGGTGCTCCCGATACCCTGCCGCTGCCGACCGATATATCCAGGCCCGCGCAGCCAGGCTACAGCGGCGCCAATTATTACTTCGCCATGCCGGACGTGACCTCGCAACTGGGCGATTTAAGCCGCCAACACGGCGTATCGTTGTTTGTCACGTTGCTGGCGGCGTTCAATGTCTTGCTATGCCGCTATACCTCGCAACAGGATATTTGCATCGGCACGCCGGTCGCCAACCGCAATCGGCAGGAACTGGAAGGGCTGATCGGCTTTTTTGTCAACACGCTGGTCTTGCGTAGCGATTTGTCGGGCAACCCGCCGTTTACGGATTTGCTGAAGCATATCGGGAAAACAGTGCTAGACGCCCAGGCCCACCAAGACCTGCCGTTTGACAAACTGGTCGAAGCGGTCGCCGGTGCGCGCGATTTAAACCGGACGCCGCTGTTCCAGGTGATGTTTGTCATGCAGAACACGCCTTCCGCAACGCTGAGCCTGCCGGGGCTGCAATTGAACCAGGCCTGCGCGGATACCCGGACGGCAAAATTCGACCTGAGCTTGCTGGTAACGGAAAGCGATGGCGGCTTGCAGGCCGTCATCGAATACAACACCGATTTGTTCGAGCCGTCGACGATTGCACGCATAGCGCAGCATTACCTGAACTTATTGCAAGGCATAGCCGGCCATGCGGAACAGCGCATTGCCGAGCTGCCGCTGCTGAGTCCGGCCGAAGCGCAGCAACTCACAGCCTGGAACGCGACCCAGCTTAGTTATCCGCAAGGCTTATGGATACACCAGTTATTCGAGCAACAGGCCGAAACCACGCCGGACGCCGTCGCCGTGCTGTTCGGGCAGCGCTTTTTAAGCTATGCCGAGCTGAACGCCAAGGCCAACCAACTGGCGCATCATTTACAGGGTTTAGGCATAGTCCCGGATGTGCTGGTCGGCGTCTGCATGGAACGTTCGTTGGACCTGGTCGTGGCCTTGCTCGGCATCCTGAAGGCGGGCGGCGCCTATATCCCGCTGGACCCCGGCTACCCGCAGGAACGGCTGGATTTCATGATGCGCGATGTCAGCGCGCCGGTCATCCTTGCGCAAAGTCATCTGCACGACAAACTCGTGGCGAGTGCAGCAAAACGGCTGTACCTGGATACGCAATGGCCGGAATTGGTCGGCGAGCCGGTTACTAACCCGGCGGTAGCCTTATTGCCGGGACATCTGGCCTACTGCATTTATACCTCAGGTTCGACCGGGCAGCCGAAAGGCGCGATTGTGCCGCATCAGGGCATATTGAACCGTTTGCAATGGATGCAGGCCGAATATCATCTAGCTGCCGGCGACCGGGTCTTGCAAAAAACCCCGTTCAGTTTCGATGTTTCGGTCTGGGAGTTTTTCTGGCCGCTGATGACCGGCGCGGCGCTGGTCATGGCCCAGCCGGAACAGCACAAGGACAGCCGGGCGCTGATTGATTTAATCAAGCACTACCGCATCACGACGCTGCATTTCGTGCCGTCGATGCTGCAGGCCTTTCTCGACACGCCCGGCGTAGATGCCTGCACGTCGTTAACACGCGTCATTTGCAGCGGCGAAGCCTTGCCCGCCGAACTGGTCAGGTGCTTTTACCAACATTCAGGCGCAGCGCTGCACAACCTGTACGGGCCTACAGAAGCCTCGGTCGATGTCAGCTACTGGGCCTGCCCGCAAGACCCCGGCGATACCGTGCCTATCGGCAAGCCGATCGCGAATATCGCGTTATACATCCTCGACAGCCGGCTTAATCCGGTGCCGGTAGGCATCCCCGGCGAATTGCATATCGGCGGCGTGGGCCTCGCGCGCGGCTACCTGAACCGGGCCGGGCTCAGCGCCGAAAAATTCATCCCGAACCCGTTCGGTGCGCCGGGCAGCCGCTTGTACAAAACCGGCGACCTGAGCCGTTACCGCACCGACGGCAACATCGAATACCTGGGCCGCATCGATCATCAAGTCAAGATTCGCGGCTTCAGGATCGAGCTGGGTGAAATCGAAGCGCGCTTACAGGAACATCCCGGCATTAAAGAGGCTGCCGTCTTGGCGAGGGAAGACCAAGCCGGCGACAAACGCCTGGTCGCCTATATCGTGCCGACTCAAGGTGACAGCATCAGCGCCGAACTGTTGCGCGGCTATTTAAGCGAAAAACTTCCCGACTACATGGTGCCGAGCGCGTTTGTCTATCTCGATGCGATGCCGTTGTCGGCAAACGGCAAGCTGGACCGCAAGGCGCTGCCCGCGCCCGATAGGCAGGCGCAACGGGAAACGCTTTATGTTGTGCCTAGCACCGCTACCGAAGAGGCGCTTGCGGCAATCTGGGCGGATGTCCTCGGCATCGAGCCTGTCGGCATCGACGACAATTTCTTTGCGCTAGGCGGCGATTCGATACGCAGTCTACAGGTCATTAACCTGGCGAAAGAGCGCGGTATCGAAATCAGCCTGGAACAGTTATACCGACAGGCTACGATCCGCGGTCTGGCTGCACAAGCGCTTGCATTTGAGGCACCTATTACAGCACCGCAAACGCCGTTCAGCCTGATTTCCGAACAAGAGCGCGCCTTATTGCCGGACACGGTGGAAGACGCCTACCCGCTGCCGACGCTACAGGCGGGCATGATTTTTCACAGCGAATACGATAACGCCGCCTACCATCTCGTGGACAGCATAGCTCTCCGCTGCAAACTGGATGCCCCGGCGCTGCAAACCGCGATACGGCAGACGGTCGACCGCCATCCGGCGTTACGGACGGCTTTTGCGATGGGCCATTACAGCGAGCCGCTGCAACTGGTCTACCGCGCCGACGCCGTATCGGCCGATGTCAGCATCGAAGACTGGCGGGGCTTATCAACCGAACAGCAACAGGCGCAATTTAAGGCCTGGCTGGAGCTGGAAAAAACCAGGCCGTTTACGATCACACAAGCACCGTTAATCCGTTTTCATATCCACGCCTTCAGCGACGACCGCTTTCGTTTCACGGTTACCGAGCATCACGCGATACTCGACGGCTGGAGCCTGGTGTCGATGCTGAACGAGATGTTTATGCGCTATAGAGCCTTACTGAACGGCGATGCCGACGTCACCGAGCCGGCTCCCGCCAATGCATTGCGGGATTTGGTCGTCTGGGAGCGCGCGGCCGTGCAATCCGAAACTCACCGCAACTATTGGCGGCAAAGGCTGGCCGACGCCCAGCATCCGGCCTTGCCGTCCGCTGCCGGCATTGACGGAAAAACCGGCGAACCGGCCAAGACCAAACAACTGACGACGCTATCGCCGGAACTGACGCAGGGCCTCAAGGCCGTCGCGAAAACGCTGGCCGTACCGTTAAAAACCGTGCTGCTGACTGCCCATCTTAAAGTGCTGGGCATGTTATACGGGGAGCGCAATATCACGACCGGCCTGGTTTGCAGTATTCGCCCTGAAACCGCCGATGCGGACAAGGCCTTGGGCGTTTTCCTGAACACCTTGCCGTTCCCTATGCATCTGGGCGGCGGTGTGTGGCGGGACTTGATCCTTCAAGTATTTACCGCCGAACAGGAATTGCTGAAATTCCGCTTTTATCCGCTGGCGCAAATCCAGCAGGAACACGAACGGGCGGCGCTGTTCGACGCGATGTTCTACTACCTGCATTACCACATTGCCGGCGACCTGCTGCAATCCGATGACGTGGACATCCTGGGCTGGGACGACCATATCCAGACAATTTTCACCTTGGGCGTCGCCTTCCACCTGGATATTCAAAGCTCGCAATTGCAAATCCTGGTTGCGGGCGACGACAGGATATTATCCGGCGCACAAGTCGGCAGCATTTCCGCTTATTTTATCAACGTGCTGGGCGATATTGCCGCTAATCCGCTGCATCGCCATGACCGCCGCTGTTTCCTGCCTGCCGGCGAGCAACAGCAATTGACCGCTGGCTGGAACGATCCCGCCGCCGACTACCCGCAAAACCACAGCCTGCACCAATGCTTTGAACAACAGGCGGCCGGCACGCCGGATGCGGTCGCCGTCGTGTTTGAAGGCCGTTCGCTGACTTATGCCGAACTGAACGCCAAAGCTAATCAACTGGCGCATGAGCTGATCGCGCGCGGCGTAGGCCCTGATATGCCGGTGGCCGTCTGCACTGACCGCTCACTGGACATGATGGTCGCCCTGCTGGGCATACTGAAGGCCGGTGGGGCTTATATCCCGCTGGACCCCGGTTATCCTGAAGAACGCATTGCCTACCAGTTGCAAGACGCCGGAGCAACGCTTCTGGTCACGCAGGCGCACTTGCTGCCGCTGCTGCCGGAAATCCGGGTCTGCTGTTTGTGCATAGACAGCGACTGGCCTGCGATTGCATTGCAAGCGTCCGTCAATCCGGCCGTAACAACTTATCCGCTGCAACTGGCCTATATCATCTACACCTCCGGCTCTACCGGTCATCCCAAGGGCGTAATGGTGTCGCATCATGAAGTCCTGCGGCTGTTCGCCGCCACCCGGTCGCAATTTAAGCTGGACAGCAAGGATGTCTGGACCTTATTCCATTCCTACGCCTTCGATTTTTCTGTCTGGGAGATTTGGGGCGCATTGCTGCATGGCGGCCGCCTGCTTATCGTGACCTACTGGCTCAGCCGCTCACCCGAGGAATTTTACCGCCTGCTGCAAACAGAGCGAGTCACCGTGCTGAACCAAACCCCGTCGGCATTTTTGCAACTAATAAGGGTGGACGAACAGCAGGAGCCGGTAACGGAGAACTCGCTGCGGCTGGTTATTTTTGGCGGCGAAGCGCTGGAGCCGTTGAGCCTGAAACCCTGGTTCGACCGCCATGGCGACCAATGCCCGCAACTGGTCAATATGTACGGCATTACCGAAACCACCGTGCATGTCACGTATCGCCCGTTAAGCCGGCAAGATCTGGACGGCGCGGCGGCAAGCCCTATCGGCAGGCCGATTTCAGACTTGCAGGCCTACCTGCTCGATGCAGACCTCAATCTATGCCCGGTCAACAGCCGCGGCGAACTTTATGTCGGCGGCGCGGGCCTGGCTAGAGGCTACCTGAACCGCCCCGATTTGACGGCGGAACGCTTCATTCCCAACCCATTCGGCGGCTTGTCAGGCGCGTTGGGCAGCCGCTTGTACAAATCCGGCGATGTGGCCTGTTACCGGTCCAACGGCGACATGGAATACGCGGGCCGTATCGACCACCAGGTCAAGATCCGCGGCTTCAGGATAGAACTGGGCGAAATAGAAAACCGGCTGTTGCAGCATCCCGCCGTCAACGAATGCATGCTGCTGGTGCGCGAAGACAATCCTGGAGACCAGCGCTTGACCGCCTATATCGTCAGCCAAGGCGACCATCCGGCTGTCGATGACCTGAGCGCTTTCCTGAAAACCACGCTGCCGGATTATATGCTGCCGAATGCCTATATTTTTCTCGATGCCATGCCGCTGACGGCAAACGGCAAACTGGACCGCAAAGCCTTGCCCGCGCCCGATGTTTGCGAGCAACTCAAGAAACAGTACAGCGCACCGCGCACCGCGACCGAAACCCTGCTGGCCGGCATCTGGGCCGAGGTGCTGGCCGTCGAACGGGTCGGCGTCGACGATCATTTCTTCGAACTGGGCGGCCACTCGCTGATCGCGACGCAACTGGTCTCGCGGCTGCGCCAGGCCTTTAACATCGAACTGCCGCTGAAAATGCTGTTTGACGCCGGCACGATAGAAAAA
>SCST01000523.1 GCA_004299465.1 Methylovulum sp.
CGCCAACAAAAAAATCTTCACGCCCTAAAACCTGCTCGGAAAAACGAAAGAAATCTTCCGGTAGACGAGCACTGAACACGCCGTCCTGACTAAAGAATTCCGAAAACAGCGCCGCTAAACCGGCATCTGTTTGCGCGGTTTTATATAAGCGTATCACCGGGCGGGTCGCCGACTCCCAAGCCAGGTACACAAATGAAACCGGACAGCCCGCGTCTTTCAGTTTTTTATAATCGGGACTTTTCTTCGCCGTATGCAAAACCGCTTCAATATGCTTGCAGGTACCCAAGCGGTTAGTCGCCAGATCCGGGCAGGTGCAGTAATTCATGCGTTGATCCAGCGAGCGGATTTGCACCTGGTAAGACTTCTTCGTATAGGTCGCCGAAATAATCGACGTGGCCTGCCAGGTGCCGAAGCCTATATTGCCGCTGATTAATTTGACATTGACTTCATTCCTGCCTTTTTTTACGCGCTCTAAAATAGCCTCATCGACGGCACTGCCTAACAGCTTGTCGTCATCAAAGCCAAATTGCTCCGCATAACGGTATAAAGCGGCAATCGCATGTTTGCAGACAGCACCCTGTCCTGAGCAATCGCAATGAACCACTAAATTATTTCCTTCGTCCTGGCTCAACTCCACCCAATAAGGCTCATTAACGTCGGCGTCCTCCACTTGAGCCGTCAGTGCATTGTCCTGCACATCCAATGCAAACACGCGGTTCTCGGAAAAATAAGCCAAACCTTGTTTCAGCGTATCGTCCGAGGCAATCGTCTTCAAGCGTTCGGTATCGTAGAGAAATAAATCGTTATTCATATCAAAAGAGCCCTGGCGGAATCAAAAGTTACATTTTACCGGAGTATCCCGGTTTATGCTGCGGCATTACCGCAGCAAGCAGCCCGGATGAATGGCCGTGAAATTCGCACCAGGATCAGGCCTGCCCAGCGCTTACAATACCAACAACCCACATCAAGACGCCCGCCGGACTGCTGTTGATTACCATAAATACAGTTTGAAAGCCGTATTTATTAGCAACCCGGCTATCCGGGATGCTACCCTAAGATGACGGCTGCCCAAAAAGAACTTTGGAACGCCCCTCCGCGAGTGCCTTTTCGGCCTGCATATGCCTTCCCACGAAGTGTTGTGCCCTTCGATCAGAACATTTTCCTGATGCACAACCCGCTCTCCATGAGAAGAAACCGCTATGCCCAATTACCATGTCAAGTTCGAAATCGTCACCGTTGGCGGTACGGACTACCAGATCCGTTCCCTGCTGGATCTTCAGCAATATTATGATCCCTTGGGCGAAGCGGAACTGGCCGGCATCTCACCGGCCAGTTGGCCGCTATTCGGTCACCTATGGCCGTCAGCCAGGGTTCTCGCCCTGGCCATGCATAGCTTTGACCTGACCGGGAAACGCATCCTGGAAATCGGTGCCGGCCTTGCCCTGGCGAGCCTGGTCATCCATCGCCGCGCAGGGGACATGACCGTCAGCGATTGGCATCCCTTGAGCCAGGCTTTCCTGAATGAAAACCTGCTGTTGAACAAGCTGGGACCGCTGAAATACCAGACAGGAAACTGGGAAGGCAATAACCCTGGACTGGGCCAGTTCGACCTGATCATCGGCAGCGATGTTCTTTATGAACGCCAACAGCCCGGCCAGCTCGCAGCTTTCATTGATCATCACGCCGCGCCGTCTGCCGAAGTGATCATCGTTGACCCGGATCGCGGCAACCGTGTCGGTTTTTGCCGGGCAATGGCCGATTTGGGTTATGGCTTTACTACTCGACGCGCCGACAGTTTCATTGAAAACGGTGATGCGTTTAAGGGACGCTTCCTGACATTTACGCAATCGCCGGCACCCTCATGACCGGTCGCGACAACGTGCTTTGGTTACAATGCTGGCGCGATCGGCGAACCGATTTCCACCAACAAACGGTGAACCGGCTCCTTACCCGGTTCTGGCCCAGTCTCGACCTGCTGCCGGGAAGCCGGGTGTTTGTCCCGCTTTGCGGCAAGAGCCTGGACATGGTCTGGCTTGCCGGACAGGGACATGACGTCATCGGCGTTGAGCTGAGTCCTATTGCCGTTCGGGCTTTTTTCCGGGAGAACCGCCTGAAGCCTGTCCGACAGCAGCGTGGCAAATTTACGCTATGGCGACACGGCAGGTTCAGTATCCTATGCGGCGATTACTTTTCATTGACCCGTAGCGATCTCGGCCAAGTCGATACCGTTTATGACCGGGCGGCGCTCACCGCACTGCCGGAAGACATTCGCAGGCGCTACGTTGTCCAGCTGAAACTGATTGTGCCGGAGACCGCCCAGGTTTTTCTATTGACCACAGAGGACGCAGAAGAAAAAGAGAGCTCCGGGCAAGCCTTTGGCGTTGCCGAAGAGATCAAAACACTGTATTCAGAGGCATACGAGATCGCGCTGACGCATGTTGAGAGCGTGTTCGAAATTGATCCTGAGTCACCGGACCATCTGCCGGAACGTACCGAATACAAGGTGTACCGACTCTCCACCAGAGCGGATTCCAGGTAGCGGCGCGGACCTGCATACTATTCAAGGATATCGTCAATAATAACCTCCCGGAGTTACTGAGGTCAGGCTTTGCCTGATAAGAACAGGTTCAGGCAAAGCCCGACCTCCAAACCCTTGCGACGCACGAGCGAGAAGTTATTTTATAACTGTTCAGATCCTTCCCTGAAGTGTAGGGCGTGCTGCGCGCGCCTTCTCCGGCGTGTGGATAACGCGCCAGTCCGTTAATGGCGCGCGCAGCACGCCCTGCAGCAAGGGGCTGAATAGTTACGTTATTTTTAGCGGAATCCTAAATTGAAGATTTCCTGCACCTCAACGGCGCCTGGCCCTCTACCCCCGGCTAATGTTTATCTTGCCCGTTGCTGGAGCGGAAAAACTATTTGCTGATCGCAAGAATCCATAAGACCGCGAGGCATCCGCCAGGGACTGCCAAGAACTTAATTTTGATCGATGATTATTTATATTGACAGGCCACTATTATTTCAATAAGTTAGCTACGTGCCTTAGGAAATTAAATTGTGTTTTTCCTGTATAGGCACAATAAGCGGGTTGTGTTATTTAACAACCCAAATTGACCATTAATCTTAAATTTTTGAGTGAGGTCGTGATCATGAACAAACGTTCAAATTTATTTTTCCCGATAAGCACAGCAGCTTTAGCGCTATGTTCTACACAAGCGCTGTCCGCAGTACCTCCAGTTGACGGCAAGGGAGTTCCGGCAGTCGCCACTTGCCCATCAGCAACAGCGGCGGGGACTGTTCAGTTGCCGGTTCTTCATTTTGACAAGATCATCTTTATGGTAACCGGTAAATTGGTAGCGGCTAACCCTGATGAGCAACAAAGGCTCGATGCATTGCCGCTTAACACTGAACTGGACATCAAAGTAAAAGACAACCCGAGAACTGTTGCCGACCTGAAAGGTAAAATACTCACCTTCTTGGGAGCGGCGGATTCAGCAGCGGCACCCAATGAAAATAGGCTATCTATCCAAATCATCGATGTAGAATACGCAGTAATCTGCGGCAAATAATAAAGACTGCACTTAAGCGCCAGTCATCAAGAGCTTGATTAGCATGAGGGGGAGGCGTTTCGCTTTCCCCCTCTTCAGGAAATTGAAAACAGCCCATCATGAGAACCCTGCCGAGTTATATTTTGTATCATTCCGTTATTATTCTTTTGAACGGTCAAACTTGA
>SCST01000827.1 GCA_004299465.1 Methylovulum sp.
GGTAAAGATTGAATCGGACGATGAGATAGGTGAATTATCAAAGTGGTTTAACAAGATGTCAAAGAATATTCCATTAGTGGACATATTCAAGCAGATACGTGATAGTGTTAACAAGACAAGCATCTCTGCAAATGAGATAACAGCAGTGGCTGTTCAATTAGAAAAGGGAGAGACAGAACAGGCTGCCTCTGTTAATGAGATCACAGCAACAGTTGAGGAGCTCAGCTCTTCTGCAAAACAGGTAAATGAGAAGGCGGAATCCGTATCTGACCAGTCCAAGAACGCGCTTAAGATTGCCTATGAAGGCCAGAAGGCTGTTAGCGCAACCATTGAGGAAATGAATAATATTAAGGAGAAGGTTGAAAAGATAGCTGAGGATATACTTAATCTAAGCGAACAGACACAGCAGATCGGGACAATTATTAATACAGTTAATACTATTTCAGAGCAGACAAACATGCTTGCATTAAATGCCTCTATTGAGGCTGCAAGGGCAGGGGAGCACGGCAAGGGTTTTGCAGTTGTAGCAGCAGAGGTAAGAAAGCTCGCAGACCTCAGCCAGAAGTCAACTGCAAAGATTGAAACTCTGATTCGGGAGATTCAGGCATCAACTAATTCAACTGTTATGGCAACAGAGGAGGGTTCTAAGAGCGTTGATGCAGGCGTAAAGAAGGTATTGCAGGCAGGCGATACTATAACATCTGTAATCTCTACAACCAAAGAGACCTATGACTCAGTTCAGGAGATTGCTATTGCCTCAAGGCAGCAGTCTCTTGCAATTGAACAGGTGTCTGAGGCAATGTCAGACATTAATCAAAGGATGAAACAGACGGTTTCAAGCTCAAATGAGATGCTTCAGGCAGCAGAGTCATTAAGCGTATTGGGAAAAGAGCTTCAGGAAATGGTGGGAAAGTATAAGTTTTAAATTTTGTCCCCGCACACTTCCATCTTCCCTTGTGGCCTGCCTGTCGGCAGGCAGGGAGAGGGTTAGGGTGAGGGGTGAGGCTATTTATGGCTTTCAGCAATGAAGAATTTAAAAGGCTATTGGGTATATTCAGGGAGGAGGGCTCAGAGTATCTAAAGAAGCTCGGAGACTGTCTGCTCCATTTAGAGAAAGACCCGAAGAACACATCAGTATTAGAAGAGATATTTAGAAATGCCCATAATCTTAAAGGCGCAGCAAGGATACTTGGTTTAACAGAGATAGCAAGGATAGCGCACGATCTTGAAAGCATCTTCAGTCTTGCAAAAGATGGAAAACTCGCCATAACTTCTGAGAGGATTGATGCGATAACAGAATCAATTGATGCGATGAGCAGCCTCTTAGCAGCCGATGCAAAAGAAGAAGCAGTAAAAATTCAGGAGCCGGTTAAGCAGACGCATCGCGAGCTTGCGGAAACGAAAGAGGCAGCGCAGCAGCCTCCTGTAAAATTTGGCAGAAGGGTGTCAGATAGTCAGTTTTTAAGCACTGTAAAGGTTTCAACTGAAAAACTTGATAACATGATGAATCAGGTC
>SCST01000062.1 GCA_004299465.1 Methylovulum sp.
AGGGATTCATCATGGTTATTGGTTAAGTCCACTTGCACAACTGCGGCTCCGGCAACACTTATGGAGGCATTGAGGTTCCGCCAGATGGGACAGGAAGAACAACCGCTCATTGAAGTCAACGTCGATGGTTATGCACCAGTAGGCGGGAATACGGCGCCGTAATCATAAAGGATGCCCCACAGAAATGAGGCAGTGAACATATTCAATATAAAACGAACAACCACGAAGGAAACGAAGAACATAAAGCTTTAATATATTGATTTACCATGTATTTTATTCGTGCCCTTCGTGATCTTCGTGGTGAATAATATTAAGTTGGTAGCCGATTTGTTGGATTACGCTGCATAACTGAGCCATCATAATTCACCCAATGAGTTTCGGTTTTCCTGGTCGTGTTGATGACAATAGCACCCAAACAAAGGCGGCTTTGTTTCAAAATCACGGATCAATGCCTGTTATATTGAATTCAGCCGGACCAGAGAGTGTCTTTTCATTTATTTGTGGCAACATTATTAACCAATAATTATCAATTACTTAACTATTTATAAAAGAAAATTGGCCGACTCGCGCTTACTGCCGTTCGGGGGTGGCATCATAATTGATACTCGATAGCCAACATAGGCTTTGAGAGCAAAAACATTATGGCCACCTACGCCATCGGCAGTGTGAAAGGCGATTATCAGTCGCTGTTAAAATTACTGGAAACCATATCGTTCGACCCTGAAAACGACTGCTTATGGTTTACCGGCAACTTAGTCAATGAAGGGCCGGAATCCCTGGCTGTGCTCAGGTATGTCAAAAACCTGGGTAAAAAAGCCGTTACGGTACTGGGTGACCAGGAATTGCATTTATTGGCGTTAGCCGAAGGTTTTGCGCAAGCTGAAGCCGGCGATACGCTGGATGACATCCTTAATGCACCGGATCGGGACGAACTATTGAAATGGCTGCGTCGGCGCGCGCTTGTCCATCACGATGCCAAGCTTAATTTTACACTGGTGCATGCGGGCATTCCTGCCGAATGGACTTTTAGCCAGGCCTTAACCTTTGCCTACGAAGTTGAATCGGTGTTCTCGCAGGGAAATTACGCGGCTTTACTCGAAAACATGGGCCAGGACCAATCACGCTGGCATGCGAAACTCAGGGGCTGGAAACGGCTGCGTTTTATCACCAATGCCTATACCCTGATGAAATATTGCAACGGGCAGGGGAAACTCGATTTTAACACCTGCGGCGCGCTGGGTACGCAAGCCGAGGGTTTAGTGCCCTGGTATCGGCTACCCGAGCGCCTGACAGCGCATTTGAATATTATCTTTGCTGATGACGCTAATTTTGACGACGACGTCTTCCCCGGCATTTACCCCTTACCGACCCAAGGCAAGCTGTCCGCATTGAAATTATCGGCGACACCCGAAAGCATCAGCATGCCGGGATAACCTTGCGGAAAGTCAAGTTGATTCGTCCCTCAGCCAGGTTTTGATCAATTGGAACGCTATGCAGCCAATGGTGTTGAAAATCCGGCTGCATAATCAGCAAACTACCGTTGCGCAACAATATCCGGCCCTGTTCCGAAGACTTTTTATGCCGGAATTGCAGGTGCCGTTCCGCGCCAAACGTCAATGACGCGATAAAGGGTTGCTCGCCCAGTTCCTGTTCATTATCCGCA
>SCST01000524.1 GCA_004299465.1 Methylovulum sp.
GTCGCGGAACGGGAAGAACGCATCGGAAGCCATTGCCGATCCGGCAACGTCCAAGCCTTCATCAGCCGCTTTGATACCGGCGATTTTTGCCGAATAAACGCGGCTCATCTGGCCCGCGCCCACGCCTATCGTCTGGCCGTTTTTGCAGTAGACTATCGCATTGGATTTGACGAATTTGGCGACTTTCCACGCGAACAGTAAATCCGCCAGTTCCTGTTCGGTCGGCGCCCGTTTGCTGACGACGGTTAAACCGGCTGCGCTAATCTCGCCACGATCGTTATGCTGGACCAGCAAGCCGCCGGACACGCGTTTGAAATCCAGAGCTGCGGCCTCATTGTCGAGCCATGCGCCGCATTCCAGCGCGCGGATATTCTGTTTTGCCGCCAGCACGGCTTGCGCGGCGGCACTGATCACGGGCGCGATAATGACTTCAACAAATTGGCGCTGGATAATTTCCGCGGCCGTTTGCTCATCAAGTTCGCGGTTAAACGCGATAATCCCTCCGAAAGCCGAGGTCGGGTCAGTTTGGTAAGCCAGTTTGTAGGCGGACAGGTTGTCGTCGGCCTGGGCTACGCCACAGGGGTTGGCATGCTTGACGATAACGCAGGTCGGCTGGTCCCTGAATGATTTAACGCATTCCAGCGCGGCATCGGCATCGGCGATATTGTTGTACGATAATTCCTTGCCTTGCAGTTGTTTTGCCGCGGCAATCGTGCCCGGTGCAGGCGTTTTTTCACGGTAAAATGCGGCATCCTGGTGCGGGTTTTCACCATAACGCAAGGCTTGGTGATGCTCGAACTGCAGGTTCAGCGTTCCAGGAAACTGGACACCATTCAGCTTGCTTAAGTAAGCGGCAATCTGCGTGTCATAGCTGGCGGTATGCGCAAAACATTTGACCGCCAAATCAAAACGGGTTTGTCCGCACAATTGCTGACCGCCGCCTTTTAATTCGGCGATGATAGCCGCGTAATCGCCGGGATTGACCACCACCGCGACATCGGCATGGTTCTTGGCCGCGGCGCGCAGCAGGGTAGGCCCGCCGATGTCGATATTTTCAATCGCGGTGTCAAAGTCGCATCCGGGTTTGGCTATCGCCGCGGCAAACGGGTATAAGTTAACGACCACCATGTCGATCGGCAGGATGCCGTTAGCCGCCATCACGGCATCATCGATGCCTCTGCGGCCCAGGATGCCGCCATGAACTTTAGGGTGCAGGGTTTTCACGCGGCCATCCATCATTTCAGGAAAGCCCGTGTAATCAGACACTTCGGTAACAGGAATCGCATTTTCCGCGAGCGTTTTAGCGGTACCGCCGGTGGATAACAGTTCAATACCCAGTTGGTGCAATGCGCGGCAGAAATCGGCGATGCCGGATTTATCGGAAACGCTGATTAACGCGCGCGTGATTTTTTTGTTCATGTAAACCTTATAAAAAGAGATGTTTTTCGAGGGAGGGAAGCAACTTGATTTATCACTCCGGCTATTGGCAGACATACCTTTAACGGTATGCGTTTAAAGCCCTTAGGCGTTAAAACACACTGGCCTTATTTTTCGCTATCAGCCAAGCTATTATCCAATGGCTATATTGAGCGAAGGCGAGTCAAGAAATACCGTAATGCTCCAGTTTTTTACGCAAGGTGCTGCGGCTTAAGCCCAGCACTTTGGCGGTTTTGGTTTGATTATATCCCGAATGCGCGAGCGCTGCTTCGAGCAGCGGTTTTTCCACTTCACTGATAACCAATGCATGCAGGTCCACGGCATCGTGATCGCTCAATTGCGAAAAATAAATTTCTACGCTCTGTTTAACATACGCAGACAACGGTATAGAGACGTTTTTTTTAGTTGTTTCCATAGGATGCAGTACGGACATTAGTGAAATGAGTCAGTTAAAAGATCAAAGGCAAAGATCAAAAGTAAAGATCAAAGGCCGAATGTACCCGCCTGATTTGCTCTGACGGTTCGCTGGCTTGATTGATGGCATTTTTGGCATGCGGCGAAACGGCATCGAGGTGCTTAAAATACCAGCCGATATGCTTCCTGGCTATTCTAACACCACCGGCATCGCCGTAGAAGCTGTAGAGCTTTTCCAGGTGACTAACGAGTATGTTGTGTATCATTGCCGCATCGGGTTTTTCCAACTGTTCCCCGGTGCTCAGGAAATGGTTTATCTGGCTGAACAACCAGGGGTTTCCCTGTGCCGCCCGGCCTATCATAATCGCATCCGCACCGCTTGCCTCAAGCACCTGCCTGGCGGTTTCCGGCGAGTGGATATCGCCGTTGGCAATAATGGGAATACTGACCGCTTGTTTAACCTTTTTAACGGTTTCATGTTCAGCAAAGCCGTCAAATTTGCAGGCGCGGGTCCTGCCGTGCACCGTCAATGCGGCAATACCGGCATTTTCGGCGATTTTAGCGATACTCACGGCATTGCGATGCTTCAAGTCCCAGCCTGTGCGGATTTTTAACGTAACCGGCACATCGACGGCATTCACGACCGCATCGAGAATCCGCTCG
>SCST01000525.1 GCA_004299465.1 Methylovulum sp.
GTGCGATTGCCCGGTTTTATCGTTATATTATTTACAATCGTCCGGTCAAGTCGGCGTTGCAGCACAGGCAGGCCAGTTGGTGTTACCAGCCGCTGGATGCTAGAAAAATGCATGAGGCGGCGCAATGCCTCATCGGGCATCATGATTTTTCGTCATTTCGGGCGCAGGGCTGTCAATCGAAAAGCCCTATGCGGGCCATGTACTTTATCGATGTTTATAGGGATGGCGATAAGGTTATTATCGATATTTCCGCCAATGCCTTTTTGCATCATATGGTAAGGAATATTGCCGGCGCCTTGATGGCTATAGGCACCGGCAAGCAAGCCACGGATTGGACGCAGACCCTGCTTGATGTCAAAGACCGTACACGTGGCGGCATCACCGCCGCGCCGGAAGGCTTGTACTTGGGGGCGGTGTATTACCCTGAACATTACGGCATCGCAAAGCATGTTGTGTTCGATAAATTGCCGGCAGATGCGAAACGGTTTGAGCCGTCATGAAAAACCGCCTTCTAATCTCAATCGTAACCGGTGCATTGCTTGCAATGGCCTTAATATCGAGTAGATTGATTTTTTTAGTAACTACTCGGCCCTTTCATCGTAGGGCGCGCCGCGCGCGCCAACGGATTGGTTTCTTAGCCAAATAACGAAGTAGGGCGCGCACGGCACGCCCTGCTTCAGGTAGCTTGGTATGGAGCCGAGTAGTCACCTTTTTTATAAATAAACATTTAAGAATAATCGGCATGAACAATTTTTTATCTTTTCAAATACACGGCGGCGCTGATCATGGCGGCGGTATCGCAGAGAGCGTTGCAAGCCTGCTGGCTTTTTTTGAAGGCGCATCCGCACAAGGGCCGGGCGGTTTGTTTTCGGCCATTATGCCGGGAATAGCTGGCATGGATAATATTCATCCCTTGCTGGTGCATTTTCCTATCGCTTTTTTATTGACATTTTTTGCGTTGGACCTTGTCGGCACATGGGCTAAGAAACCGCAATGGCGCAGTGTTGCCGGCTGGCTGCTTTATCTCGGCACGATTGCCGCCGTATTTACCGTAACGGCTGGGTTTATTGCCGCGAACACGGTCGCTCATGGCGATAATGTCCACGATATTATGGAGCGCCACGAGCATATCGGCATATCCGTGCTTACGCTGGCGGCCGTATTGTCATTATGGCGTCTCAAAAGCGGCAATTTGATTCTGGGAGGGGCGAACACGCTGTTTCTTATCCTGGCGGGATTGCTTTGTATATTGCTAAGTCTTGGCGCCGATCTGGGCGGTTTAATGGTTTATAAGTATGGCGTTGCGGTTGACGCGGTTGTTATTCAGGACAATAGCCATGAACATGCTAACCACGAACACGCGCACTGATAGTACAAATGCGCTGCTTCTGCCTCCCTGCGATGTTTGCGGCGTTGATGACCAATGGACTAAGCGAGCACTATTTTGGTATAGTTGTCAGGTTTTCGGAATTTTTGCCACACATTTTTGTGTAATTTTTGTCTCATCACTCTCTGGAGAAACTCAATGCCAATTAAAGTTGCTATCAATGGTTACGGCCGTATTGGACGCAATATCGTCCGCGCCTTATATGAAGCAGGCCGCACCAATGAAATTCAAATTGTCGCTATCAATGATCTAGGCGACGCCAACACCAACGCCCACCTGACGCAATATGACTCGGTTCATGGAAAGTTTCCTTTCGACGTCAGTGTTGACGGCGAATACATGGTAATCAACGGCGATAAAATTAAAGTTTTCTCTGAAAGAGACCCCTCCAAACTGCCTTGGGGCGACCTGGGCATTGATGTCGTCCATGAATGTACCGGTTTATTTACCAGTAAGGCAAAAGCATCCGCGCATATTACTGCCGGTGCGAAAAAAGTCATTATTTCCGCACCGGGCGGCGATGATGTCGATGCGACTATCGTTTACGGTGTCAACCACAACACGCTGAAAGCCTCGGATACCGTTATTTCCAACGCTTCCTGCACTACCAATTGCTTGGCGCCGCTGGTTAAGCCCTTACATGATGCGATCGGTGTCGTTCATGGCTTAATGACGACGATCCATTCGTATACGAATGACCAGGTGTTGACCGATGTGTATCACAGCGATTTACGCCGCGCCCGTTCCGCTACGCAATCGATGATTCCTACCAAAACCGGCGCCGCTGCAGCGGTAGGTTTAGTGTTACCCGAACTGGCCGGCAAGCTGGACGGTTTTGCGATGCGTGTACCGACGATCAATGTCTCTGTTGTTGATTTAACGTTCACTGCGGCAAGAAGCACTAGCAAAGCCGAAATTGACGACATATTAAAAGCAGCGGCAGCGGGTTCATTAAAAGGCATCCTGGACATCAACGAAAAACCATTGGTGTCCGTTGATTTTAACCACAATCCTGCTTCGTCTATTTACGAGCAACCACTCACCAAAGTTGTCGACGGCGTGTTTGTGAAAGTGCTGTCCTGGTATGACAACGAGTGGGGTTTCTCAAACCGTATGCTCGATACGTCTCTTGCCTTAGTTAACGCGGGATAACCGATAATGTTAAGAAGAACCAAAATTCTAGCCACATTAGGCCCTGCCACGGATAAGCCCGGTGTGCTTGAGGGCCTGTTTGATGCAGGCGTCGATGTTGTACGCATGAACTTCTCTCATGGTTCCGCTGAAGATCATATCGCCAGGGCAAATGAAATACGCGAACTTGGCAAGAAAACGGGACGGCGTGTAGGCATTCTTGCCGACTTGCAGGGTCCCAAGATCCGTATCGCCCGGTTTAAAGATACCAAGGTATTTTTAAACGAAGGCCAGGATTTTGCGCTCGACATTAATTTCGATCCATTGCTCGGTGATAACACGCAAGTCGGTATTACTTATGAACCCCTGGCTTTGGAAGTTAAGCCGGGCAGCCGGTTGTTACTCGATGACGGGCGTATCGTGCTGGATGTCGTTAATGTTGAAAACATGCGCGTCAACTGCACCGTCGTCGTTGGTGGGGATTTGTCCAATAATAAAGGTATCAACCTGTTAGGCGGCGGCCTTTCGGCTGCGGCGTTAACCGAAAAAGACAAGGAAGACATCAAGACTATCGCAATCATGGGTTGTGATTATGTCGCGATTTCTTTTCCGCGTTGCGCTGAAGACTTGAATGAGGCGCGCCGTTTGCTCGAGGCGGCAGGCTGTCATGCGGGTATTGTCTCCAAGGTTGAGCGTGCGGAAGCGATTGTAGACCCAGTTATGGACGAGATCATCCTGGCGTCGGATGCGGTGATGGTGGCGCGCGGCGATCTCGGTGTTGAAATCGGCGACGCCAACCTGCCCGCGATACAGAAAAAACTGATCAAGCGCACAAGGGAGCTGAATCGTGTTGCCATTACCGCGACACAGATGATGGAATCGATGATAGAAAACCCGATTCCCACGCGTGCCGAAGTATTCGACGTCGCCAATGCGATCTATGACGGTACCGATGTGATTATGTTATCGGCTGAAACGGCATCGGGCAACCATCCGATTAAAGCAGTTGAAGCGATGCATCGCATTTGTATCGAAGCGGAAAAGCAACCGATAGTGCGTGTATCCGACCATCGCATCAATATTCAGTTTGAACGCGATGATGAGGCCATTGCGATGTCTGCGATGTACTTGGCCAACCATACGAAGATCAAAGGTATCGTTGCCTTGACTGAATCAGGTTCTACACCGTTATGGATGTCCAGGATCAGTTCAGGCATTCCCATTTTTGCATTCAGCAGTGTGGAAGAAACTTTAGGGAAAGTGACTTTGTTCCGGGGCGTATTCCCAATCTATTTCAAGCTTGAAGAAACCCAGGATCATGCTGAAGTCAATCGCAGTGTTGTCAAGGAGCTCAGGAAATGGAATATCGCCAAAGACGGCGACAAATTCATCATTACCAAAGGTGATTTGACCGGTGTAAAAGGCGGCACCAATGCGCTAAAAGTTGTTGTCGTTGGACAGGGTTTAACGCCTTAAGCCTATAATGAACGGTGTGCCCAGCAGCTAGCTGGGTACACCGCCCGATATATTTACGGATGGCGTGTTGTTGGTCTGTTTCGCACGCTATCTACATGAATAGTCAAAAATCAAGTGGTTAATAATGAGCGGCTTAGCGCTTGTGAACATGTTGTGCGCGTTGTGCTGTCATATTTCTATAATGTAACAGTAATCTTCCAGTAATATCGGACAGGAATAATTGTAGGGCTGTAAAAATTAAAATTACGAGGCTCTATAATGACGAAAAAACACCTGATTCCATTTTTATTATTACCTTTGTTTGCAGCCCCTGCTGCACAAGCGGAAATAGACCTGATTGCCATCGGCGAAGTCAATGCCAATTACCAGGATCTGTCAACAAGAACAGCGGGTCCGCTTGAAAACGGCGTCGCAGGCAATATCCTTGGCGGCGTAGGCTCCGGTATGGCTTATGCCGGCGGCAATACCTTTGTTGCGGTTCCTGATCGCGGTCCGAATGCCGTTTCCTATAATTCGTTGATTGATGATACGACTTCGTATATCAACCGTTTTCAAACATTTAATCTGGCACTTGCTGCCAATCCCGGTTACGATCCTTTAACCGCCGGTTCACTGCCTTATATTTTATCTCCCTTCCTTGTTGATACTACGTTGTTATCCAGCAAGACTCCGCTTAGCTATGGCGTCGACGGCACGCCTGCGTTGAATAGCGCGGACCGATATTATTTTAGCGGCCGCTCGGACAATTTTGATCCTGCCAAGCGCTCTCTCAACCGTCATAATGGCCGTTTCGACCCTGAAGCGATACGCGTATCGGCTGATGGCAAAAGCGTATTCATTTCTGATGAATACGGTCCTTATGTGTATCAATTCAGCCGCATCACAGGCAAACGCATCAGAACCTTCACATTGCCCAAGCATTTTTCCGTGGCCAACCTGAGCGCTCAGGGTGACGCTGTCGAAATTCCTGGAAACACTTCTGGCAGGACGGCAAATAAAGGCATGGAAGGGTTGGCGATTACGCCTGACGGCACAACTTTGGTCGGCATCATGCAAGCCAATTTAATCCAGGACACTAAAAAATATATCCGCATCGTCACAATCGATATAGCGACCGGTGCGACCAAGGAATATGCTTATTTACTGACTGACGGTTCCGGTGCAAGTGAAATTGTGGCGATCAATGACCATGAGTTCCTGGTTGACGAGCGCGATGGCAAAGGTTTGGGCGATGATAGCGCGGCTGTCGTTAAAAAACTGTTTAAAATCGACCTGGCAGGCGCGACCGATGTAAGCGGCTTAGCGACCCTGGACGCTACTTCACCTGTTGTTACAAAAACCTTGTTCCTTGATGTGGTAGCTGAATTGACTGCTATAGGTATTAATGCCAATGATATTCCAGCGAAAATTGAAGCGGTAACTTTCGGCCCGGACATGCTTATCGGTGGCGTCAATAAACACACGCTGTTTATCGCCAACGATAATGACTTCCTGGCGTCTATTACAGACAGTCTCCATCCGGACGGCATCGCCAATCCTAATAAATTCTTTGTGTTTGCTGTAGACGGCGCTGATTTGCCGAACTACGTGCCGCAAACGCTTGCGCCTTTGGCTCATGACAGCCATGATCATGGCTAAGACAAAGATTTTTAGCTATTTTCTTCTTCGATGTTCTCAGTTACGCGTTAAACACGCGTAGGTTCCCGGCTTGGGAATCTCTCCAGCGAAGAGCGCGAAGCTTTATGCTTCGTGTTCTTCGCATCTAATTGCGAGGCTTCCACTATACCTATCGGCTGCCAATCTCCCTTGAAAAAGTTAGCATTACAAGGCCGCGGAGTGGAAAACCGCCATTTTTTCAATTTGCATGGCTCGATAAGTATAAGGGATGCCGCCCGTGCAATAGCCGGATTCCCGCAAGCCTGCAAAAGGCATCCAGTCGACCCGGAATGCGGTGTGGTCATTGATCATTACCGTCGATGCGGCCAGGTGTTTGTAAGCATAGAGGGCTGTGTCAATAGACTTTGTTGCGACGGCGGCCTGGAAAGCGTACGGCAGGGCATTGGCGCGATTGATTGCGTCATCGATTTCATAATAATCATAGACGCAAATCACCGGCCCGAAAATTTCGTTTTGGCTGACTTTGCTGTGCTCGGAAGGATTCAATAACACCGTGGGTTGGTAAAGGGCATTTGATAGGCGCTTGCCGCCGGTCATCAATATGGCTTTTTCCTGCAGGGCTTCATTGACCCAGGCTTCGACCCGGTCGACTTCAGTCTGCCGGATTAACGGGCCGACATCGGTCTTATCACTGGCGGGATCGCCTACCTTCATATTTTCCGCCAGCGAGGCCAAGCGTTCTGCGATGGACCGGGCAATCGAACGATGCCCGTACACGCGCTGAACCGAGACACAGACTTGGCCGGCATGATAAAAACCGCCTTTCGCCAATAGCGGCAGCATGCTGTCAAGGTCGGCGTCTTCGGCGACAATCACCGGCGCTACGCCGCCATGCTCCAGTGAACAGCGCGTTCCCGGCGCCAGTTTTGAACGCAGCATCCAGCCCACTTTAGCGCTGCCGATAAAACTGAAAAAGGCGACGCGTTGGTCAGTAATGAGTTGCTCGGCAACGGCTAAATCCCCAACCGCAACCGCCTGACACCAGGCTTTTGGTAAACCGGCCTCATGGATGATTCCGACCAATGCAAAAGCGGACAATGGGGTTTCCGTGGCGGGTTTGATGATGACAGGGCAACCGCAAGCAATGGCCGGGCCTATCTGGTGGATAACCA
>SCST01000526.1 GCA_004299465.1 Methylovulum sp.
CTAAAAAGGCTTTTCAACCCATCGCCGACCGGATAACGCGTCATCCGGTACTGCCAAAATATTGTATAACTATCCAGCCACTGAGTGTGTGACGGTGGAGTGTATTTGTTGCGAGTTACCTTAGCGGGCGGTTTCCAAGTATCAAGCCTGTCTGTTGCCGTTTCAAGCTCAAGCCAGGCGAATTTTTATTTAGGTGTTTGATAAAATATTATCCAGTTGCATTGCTTTTATCATGACGACAAGCTCTTCCCGCTGCCGCTTTAACGGTATCATTTCCGCTTCAATGGCGGCAATGTTTTCCGCGACGGTTCCCTTGGAGTCATTGATTTTTCTCAGCATTTGCAAGCGCCCTTCAATTTGTTTTTTATGGTCTTTAATTTGCTGCATCAGCGGTGTCAGTGCACCGTTACTCCAGGCTATCGCATCGCTATGCGCTTGCTTGATAATGTCTTTGGCTTTTGCAATCAAGGTGCTGTAGAGTTTTTCTATAACGATGTGTTGTTCGGTCATCGTGACTCTCGCGCTGGAGCGAAATGCCTCGCCTTCTTCAAAAACCTGCTCCAGTTCTATTTGATATTGTTTGACCGAGAAGAGTTGTGGCTCGATTTCCTTAAAGCCGTATTCATCCTTGAATTTTTTGTGTATCGCTTTGACGAGGCGGCGCGTTTCATTGGTAATATCAATGGAGTCCTGTAACAAATCACGCAAGTCGTCAAAGAGTTTACGGATATTCTGTTTCATGCCGTAGGTTGTCAAGCTTTTCGAAATATCCTGTCTGGCCTGCATGATGACGGCATCGACTTTTTCTTCGGAGAATGAGTCTATCAGCATTTTTGCCTGCACAATAAACACCCGGCGGCTGGATTGGAAATTTTCAACATTCGCCATATAAAGGCTTTGTTTATCACGGGTTTCAGCCATCAATTTACCCGTCATTTCCTGGTTATGGAAATCAATTTTTTTGAATTCTTCCAGTTGGTCTATCGCATGTGATAACGAGGTGTTTGTCAAATTGAACGACTCATTGACCAGGAAGCCGAGGTCGCGAACGATGGTTCCCATCATGATGTTGCGTTTTTGCAATAATATATCGCTAGCAAGGTAATTTTCCAGCTGGGGCAGTCGGCTTTTTTCGAGCAACCGCTCATCGCCTTTAACTTTAGCCAGCAGGCCTTGTTTGGCGGAAACAGGAAATATTGCATGCTCGTCTATTTTTAAAATAGCTGCCGATGCCTTGATTTGCGACTGGATAGAGGCTTCATAGTCGCCGGTTCCGGCGAGGTCATCCCACATTGCATCGATTTTATTCATAACCACGGCCAAGCCTTGCGTCTTGCCGCTACGTGCCCTGCTGATATAAGTCAACCATATTTCCAGGTCGCTTTTAGTGACCCCTGTGTCCGCGGCAAGCATAAAAATAATGGCCTGCGCGCTGGGCAGCATGTTTAACGTGAGTTCCGGCTCGGCGCCTAGCGCATTCAGCCCCGGCGTATCGATAATTGACAAGCCTTCTTGTAGCAAAGGATGGGGAAAGCTGATCAAGGCATGGCGCCAGCAGGGTATTTCAACTTGATCAGGCTTGATGATGCCTTGAGCGGCAGCTTCATGTTCATCCCATAAACCGAGTTTATCGGCAATTTCCCGGTCAACTTTTTTGGTTGCGATCAGCTCTTTAAATACGTTC
>SCST01000527.1 GCA_004299465.1 Methylovulum sp.
GGCCTGGTCGTGCGCATCGTGGGGCGCTTGCAGGAAGTGGCCGGGATACCGTCCCGCTTAAGACAGCTTTTGACGCAGGTAAAAGACGTCGCTATACCGGTACAAAGCGCCGCCGATGACGGCATCGCTTTGGCCCAGGTCCAGGCCGCGCGTGGCCTGTTGATTCATCGCCTGGTATTGCAGCGGGGGAGGGTGTACGATTACCGCATCGTCGCGCCCACCGAATGGAATTTCCACCCCGAAGGCGTCGTCGCTCAAGGTTTAAGGCAATTACAGGCAGATAATCCCGACGATCTGCGGCGGCAGGCGGAACTGCTGGTTAATGCGATAGACCCTTGCGTACAATACACGCTAAACTTAACAGACAGCGGTAACAAGACAGAATCCCATGCATGACAAATTTATCTGGAGTAAATTTGCATTTACCCAAAGGGCGCATGGCAGGGATAGCCATGCATGAAATGTCACTTTGCGAAAGCATCTTGCAGGTATTGGAACAACAGGCCAAGGCCCAGCAATACCGCAAAGTCAAAACGGTCTGGCTGGAAATCGGCGCGTTGGCCGGTGTCGAGATTGACGCCCTGCGCTTCAGTTTCGATGTCGTGACGCAAGGCTCGTTGGCCGACCAGGCCCGTCTTGAAATTATCGAAGCGCCGGGCCAGGCCTGGTGTATGCCGTGCGGCCGCAATGTGGTTGTGCAGCAGTTATACGATCTATGCCCGCATTGCGGCAGCCATCAATTGCAGGTCAACAGCGGAGATCAAATGCGAATCAAAGAACTGGAGGTAGAATAATGTGCGGCATCTGCGGCTGCGGCGAGGGCCATTCCCACTCGCACGATCACGATCATGAACATCCCCATGATCACAACCATGAACATGACCACGGGGCGGCGCACTCCCATGCACCCGGTTTAAGCCCGGTGCGCATGGTGCAAATCGAACAGGATATTCTCGCGAAGAATAACCGCTATGCCGCCGAAAACCGCCGCTATTTCGGCGAACGCGGCATGCTGGCGTTAAACTTGGTGTCCAGCCCCGGTTCCGGCAAGACCACACTGCTGACTGAAACCATAGTCCGCTTGAAAGACGACATCGACATCGCCGTTATCGAAGGCGACCAACAAACCGCCCGCGACGCCGAACGCATCCGCGCCACCGGCGTGCCTGCTTTGCAAATCAACACCGGCAAAGGCTGCCATCTCGATGCGCACCGCGTCGGCCATGCGCTGGAACATCTGCAACCGACAAACCACAGCCTGTTGTTCATTGAAAATGTCGGCAACCTGGTCTGCCCGTCAGCCTTCGATTTGGGCGAAGCGCATAAGGTCGTGATATTGTCGGTCACCGAGGGCGAGGACAAGCCGGTTAAATACCCCGATATGTTCCATGCCGCCGACTTGATGATCCTGAACAAGATTGATTTGTTGCCGTACCTGGATTTCGATAGCGAACAGTGCATCCAATATGCCAAGCAGGTTAATCCGCGTATCAAGATCCTGTCGCTGTCGGCGAAAACCGGCGAAGGCATGGAACTATGGTTGCGCTGGTTGAAGGCCGAACTGGAATTGCAGCGTATTGCTTATGCCTAATGGCGAGCAAGCTTGAGGTTCAACCATCAACACGTCAAAGAGGTTCTTGAAATGAATCGGAAACAGTTATTCGATCAGGCTTTAAATTTGCCGTTGGCAGATAAGGCGGCTTTGGTCGAGCAATTATTGAGCAGCCTGGATCAGCCCGACAGGCATATCGATGAATTATTAGTGATTGAAGCCGAACGCCGAATCGACGCGTACGATAACGGCGAGCTGCGCTCAAGCCCAGCCGAGCAAGTTTTTAGCCGCTTGAAATCGAATTGAAGCTTAGTTTTCTTGAGGCCGCCGAGGCTGAATTGCAAGCGGCGATGGACTACTATAACCTGCAAAAATCAGGTTTGGGACAGGAGTTTCTTGCAGAAATAAAAGCGATGATCGACCGTATAACGAACTTCCCTGAAGCTTGGCAGCCGCTGAGCCGACGTACCCGGCGTTGTCTGTCCCGCCGATTTCCGTATGGCATAATCTATCAAATACGCGACGATGAAATATTGATTATCGCCGTAAGCCACTTACATCAAAAACCGATGTATTGGCAGGATAGATTATGATATTCCAAAAAATACAATGAGTTAAAGTGTGCACAGCACAATCTACGATACAACCGAGAACTGAAGCTTATGTGCCTAGCCCTGCCCGCCCAAATCATCGCCATCGACCCCGCCACCAACATGGCGACCGCCTCCGTCGATAATGTCAAAGTCGAAGTGTCGCTGGCCCTGGTTGACGATGTCGCGCTCGGCGATTACGTCCTGGTGCATGTCGGCTATGCGCTGAATAAAATCGATGAAGACGAAGCCTTGAAAACCTTGGGTCTATTCGCCGAAGCCGGATTGATGGGGCAAGCTCATGAAATACATTAGCGAATTCCGACAGCAAGACCTCGCCAAGCAACTGGCCGAAGCGATTGCGCAAACCGTAAATCCCGACCGCCATTACCGGCTGATGGAATTTTGCGGCGGCCATACCCATGCCATTTTCCGTTACGGCGTCCAGGATTTGATGCCGGCGAATGTCGAATTCATCCATGGCCCCGGTTGCCCTGTCTGCGTATTGCCGACCGGGCGTATCGACAATGCGATACAACTGCTCGAACGTGAGGACGTTATCCTTTGCACCTACGCCGACCTGATGCGGGTGCCGGCTACAGGCCGCAACAGCCTGCTGAAAGCGAAAGCCGGCGGCTGCGATATCCGCATGGTCTATTCGACGCAAGATGCGTTGAAAATCGCCCGTGATAACCCGCAGCGGCAAGTGGTGTTTTTCGCGATAGGTTTTGAAACCACGACGCCGCCGACCGCCGTCGCGATACAACAGGCGCAGGATGAGGAGTTAAGCAATTTCTCGGTGTTCTGCAACCATGTACTGACGCCCGCCGCGATGCAGGCGATACTGGATGCGCCGCAACCGGTTGCTATCGACGCCTTTCTCGGCCCTTCCCATGTCAGCACGGTAATCGGCAGCCGCCCTTATGAAATATTTGCCGAACAGTATGCCAAGCCGATAGTCATCGCCGGTTTCGAACCGCTGGACGTGATGCAGTCGTCGCTTATGCTGATACGCCAACTCAACGAAGGACGCCACGAGGTCGAAAACGAATACAGTCGTGCCGTCACCCGCGACGGCAACCTAAAGGCGCAAGCCCTGGTGCAGGAAGTGTTCGAGTTGCGGTCGCAGTTCGAATGGCGCGGTTTGGGTTTGATCCCTGACAGCGCGCTAAAACTCAAAGACGGCTATGCCGGATTCGATGCCGAACAACGCTTTAATATGCCCGCTATTCAGGCATCCGACGTCAAAGGCTGCGAATGTCCGGCCATCCTGCGCGGCGCGAAAAAGCCGCAGGACTGCAAATTATTGGGCACGGTGTGCACGCCGGAAAATCCTATGGGTTCTTGTATGGTGTCGTCTGAGGGAGCTTGTGCCGCGTATTGGTCGTACGGGCGGATCAGGAATAATAGTTGACGGGTTTTACGCGGGTGTAAATTATCATGCGCAGGGAGTCCTGCAATGCACATGATAAAAGACAGGCTGGCCTATTAAGTTGCGCGACTTTGAACTATCAGGTCGTGCACATTGCAGGACTGCCTTTCGCAGCCTAACTGGGATTTAGGTCGTATTTTAAATATGAAACGTAATGAGATAATTGAAAATTCCGGCCGGGATAAATTAAAGCACTGTATCGCTTTTCATGAAGCAGGGTATGCGGCGGCTATCTATTTAAACAACAAAGCCAGAAATTTTCAGCCGGTTTTTTTTCAAATCATGCTGGAGGATTTAAACAGCAAGCCCGAAGAAGATCGGGCTTGCCTAGCGCCGCATGAGCATTGCATTGCAAGAGTGGAAGGGGGGCGGTTAATCGGAATGTTCCCCCCTTCTATTGGTGGCTTAGCATATAAAACGACAGACGATAATGACCCAGAGGCGTATTTAATCGAGGACTATATGATCGCCTTGGAAGCGGACGTCATTAATCAGCTCATCGGCCCACTGGCTGAGGCTAAGCATGTCGCCGACATCGATGATGAACCATTTAATCAACGATTAATTAATCTGAACGCATTGAAGCATTATGGTGGCGACGCCGCTCTTGCGCAGGCCCTTGACTATGTCCAGCGTTTTTTTGCCGACAGGCAACAGCAGGATGAAAAACTCCATAAGTTGTTTATTACAGCCTTTAACTTCATAAATGATCGGGCCAACTGGGCGGCAATTACCAAACTGGCCAACTATATCCTCAAGAGTGACAAGAACGTTATTAGCGCTGAAGAAGTGGCTTCATTAATTAATGAAGCGATAACGTCCACGGAACGCTCGCGTATTGCCAGTGACAAAGCGGCCGCGATATTGTTTGTCGATGATGAAGTGAATGTGCTTAACGCCTTACGCCGCTTGTTTCATAGTGAACATTATGTCAGCTATTTTGCCTCCAGTGGTGCGGAAGGCCTGCGAATATTACAACAATATGCTGTTGACATCGTGATTTCTGATATGCGTATGCCGGAAATGAATGGTGCGGAATTCTTAGCCCAGGTTGTCATGCAATGGCCTGAGACCACCCGTATTTTATTGACCGGCTATGCTGATATGCAATCAACGATTGATGCCGTCAATAAGGGACGCATTTACCATTATTGCAATAAACCCTGGAATGATG
>SCST01000918.1 GCA_004299465.1 Methylovulum sp.
ATTATAAGAAATTATCTAGGAGCACATATGAAAGATTTAAACGAATAATAGATTACGATAAAGAATTTATTGAGATGAAGAAATTCTTAAATAAATTAATATATACTAAAAATATTATAATAAACAATAAGGAGAATTATGACAAGTAGAATTGCATTACTTCCAATCAGAGGAGATCCGTTTCCATTTAAATTGACATTCCATTTCTTTGAGAAAATATGGCAAGATGAGGTAGACAAACTTTTTGTTCTTCTCGATGGTCCAATAGAGATAGAAGTCGTTGAGTTTATCAGAAAATTTGTTACTAAGAATCCTAAAGTTGTGTTCAAATATATAGGTCATCCAATAGATCATGGTCCAGCATTAACGGAAATGTTCAATGCATCTAATGAAGACATTGTGATTTTTATTGAATCTGATAGCGTCATCTTTAAAAAAGGTATTGTTGATAAATATTGTAAATTAATTGAGGATGGATCTATTGATTGTGTAGGTTCACCTAGAGGTTCTTGTGACAAACAAATATATGATAGAGAGGTAGCTCATTTTCACTTACCTGCTGACATACAGCCGAATTACTGGCCCTGTTTTTTCTTCGCAAGAAGGAAAGATTTACAAAAAACAGACCTCCATTTTGCAGGTAGAAATTTCAAAGCTGGAGAATATATTCCGCAATTGGATTGGACAGTACCATCTCACCAGGGAACAGATACATTTGTTTGGATGTCAATACAACTCAGAGCTTTAGGACTAAGATTTCTTAATGTCGAACAATATCATGGTAATTTACATGATTTTCATTATCGTCAAACGAAAACATTCCTTTTCGATGGAATATGTCCATGGCTACATAATGGGACATTAGATTCTGCTATAGAAGATGTCTTGACTGATGATAATGATATTCCTCTAGCTAGACGAAAAGAGCCAGGAGCTATAAAACGTATTCCAACATTAAACTGTGAGAAAGGAGAGATAGAACGTAGAGTGAGTTGGTTATTATTACCTCTAGATTATTTCTGGAATGAATGTGATGAAATATCTGAGTTTAGACATTTATATAAGAAGGCTATTGACAAATATATCGATAGGCTTGGACTTGACAGAGATAGAATTGCAAATAGTATCATAATGTACAGAGGGTTAATAGGATTGTAAATCTATAATTTTAAATAATAAATGTGATAAAATGAAAATAGATAAAGTTCTGATAACAGGTATTACCGGGTTTGTAGGAAGTCATTTAGCAGATTATATTCTTGAAAACCATCCGGATGTCAAAATTTTGGGTCTAACAAGATGGCGTTCACCAAAAGATAACATAGAACATATTATCGATAAAATTACTATTACATACGGAGATTTGACAG
>SCST01000528.1 GCA_004299465.1 Methylovulum sp.
CGGGCTTATTTCGCCGCCGGTGATGCGCGGCACGACCGAATAAGTCCCGTCTTTCTGCATATTCGCGAGAAAGGTGTCGTTGGTGTCCTGCAGACCCAAGTGTTCTTCTTTCAAGATGTAGTCGTTCCAGTGCGAAGCCAGGATCGAACCGACGGCGGGCTTGCAAATTTCACAGCCGCGGCCTTTACCGTGTTTTTCCAGCAGTTCGGCGAAGGTCTTGATCTCTTCAATGCGAACCAGGTTGTACAGATCCTGGCGCGTATACGGGAAATGCTCGCACAAGTCGGTATTGACCTCATAGCCGTGTTTAGCCAGCTCACAGTTCAGCACCGACTTCACCAGCGGTACGCAACCGCCACAGCCGGTCCCGGCCTTGGTCTCGGCTTTCAGCGTATTAACCGTCGTACAGCCGGCGTCAATCGCCGAGCAGATCGCGCCCTTGCTGACATCGTAGCAGGAGCAGATTTGCGCCGATGCCGGTAAGGCATCCGGTCCCAAGCCGACCGATTCATCGGAGCGGTGCGGCAAAATCAGCGCGTCGGGGTAAGCCGGCAATTCGATGCCGTTCAGGCAATATTGCAATAAGGTGCCGTAACCGGAGGCCTCGCCAACCAGCACGGCGCCGAGCAGGCGTTTTTTATCGGCGCTGACGACCAGCCGTTTATAGATTTCGTGGTCGCCATCCTGGTAGCTGTACACCATCGCGCCCTGCGTTTTCGCATGGGCGTCGCCGATACTGGCGACATCGACACCCATCAATTTCAGTTTGGTGCTCATGTCCGCACCGGTAAAGCTGGCGGCTTCGCCGTTCAAATCGGAGATGACTGTTCGCGCCATCGCATAACCCGGCGCCACCAAGCCGAAAATCATGCCGTTCCATAACGCGCATTCGCCTATCGCATAAATAGCCGGATCGGAAGTAAGGCACTGGTTATCGATGACGATGCCGCCGCGCTGCCCGATCTCCAGGCCGCAGGCGCGGGCGATGTCGTCGCGCGGACGTATGCCCGCCGAGAACAGTACGACATCGGTTTCCAGTTCCTCGCCGTCGGCAAAACACATTTTATTGACGCAATGCTCGCCGTCGGTAATCAGGCTGGTGTTCTTGCCGGTATGCACCGTCACGCCCAAGGCCTCGATCTTGCGCCTGAGCATCGCGCCGCCGGCTTCATCGAGCTGCACCGCCATCAAACGCGGTGCAAATTCGACGATATGTGTTTCCAGGCCTAAATCCTTCAACGCCTTGGCTGCCTCCAGGCCGAGCAGGCCGCCGCCGACCACGGCACCGACCTTGCCGGTTTGCGCCGCAGCCCGCATCGCTTCCAGATCTTCAATCGTGCGATACACCAGACACTGCGGGCGGTCGTGCCCCGGCACCGGCGGCACGAAGGGATAAGAACCGGTCGCCAGCACCAGTTTGTCATAACGCACCGTTATGCCTTTCGCCGACGTGACGGTTTTATGCTCGCGGTCGATCGCCGCGGCCTTATCGCCTAAATGGATCGTAATATCGTTCGCGGCAAAAAAACCGTCTTCAACCAGCGATAAATCTTCGGCCGTTTTACCGGCAAAAAACTCGGATAAATGCACACGGTCATAAGCCGCCCTGGGCTCTTCACAGAAGGTAATGATGTCGTAATTTTCTTTCGCAGGACTCGCGGCCAATCCGGCCAGGAAATTCTGGCCGACCATGCCGTTACCGATGACCACTAAGGTTTGTTTCATAAGCACCTCTACAGGCAAAAAAAAAGGCGTCTATGAGCATAAGCAGTGCTTATGTCATGAGACGCCTTTGTCTGGTCGGTTCAACTTTGAACCGGGTATTACTCCTGCATTGGAGTTTGGATAATGATATGCAATTGGTATGCCTGACAGGGTGTTTTTTACTATAAGAGCCTCGGAACCGCGTCGGCATTGGTATGCAAGCTATTACCCGTGCGCAGGGCAATCTGTAACGGGGGTAACTTTTTGCATTATTTTGGTGCAAAAAGATTATTTTAGTGCAGAGTCATCCCGCCGCAGGCCGCCCGCAGTTGGATTTTTGGGCCTGCTTAAGCATCTTCCGTGGGTACGGGAATTTGCGTCAGCAACACCTTATCCACGCGGTTGCCGTCCATGTCGATGACTTCAAGCCGCAGCCCCGCGAAGTCAAAGGAGTCGGTGGCCTTGGGCACGCGAGATCGGA
>SCST01000529.1 GCA_004299465.1 Methylovulum sp.
CAATACCATTATGATTTGCTGCGCGACTTGACGGCGGCATACCATGAGCTGCTTTCGGCGCTATCGCAACAAACGGCAATTTGCCTGCCCGATAGCCGCTTGTTTTCCCGCCACCTGCTTTTAGGCCTGGTAAACAATACAGCTGCCAAAGGCTATAAAAGCGTTTTTATCCCCTCGCCGGCGGTGGAGAAAATAGCCACGCTACGCTTTTTATTCGAGCGGCTCAAGCAAATGGTGCAAAATTTCGCGATTCCATCCGCTGCGGCAATACCGGTAAAAATCACCCCCAGCCTTTGGGGATTGAGATATTTATCGGGCAAAGCCCTGCCGTTTTATTACAACTATACGTTACGGCAGCAATGGGATGCCGCACGAAAGGGGGATGATTCGGAAGAAATCCTGTCTTGGCATCAGGATGCCGGTAGTCCCGACTATATAAGCAATCCGCTCCAATATGACCTGGAGCCTTATAATTTTTTTAGGATTGAGGGGCATGTCGGTAAAAACATCCTGGATGTCGCCGTAACCTTAGGGGACATCATCAAATCCAGGCAATTACCGATTTCAATACTGTATCTCAATGCCGACGCCGTGGGCGGTTTTTTAGAAAAACATGCTGCGATAGCGCATGAAGCCGGGGTGGTGCGTGGCGGCACCTTCATTGTTTTGTACCGGGGGACGGGGTCCCAGGCAAATCTAGTGCTGGCTGATTTTGCACTTCCTTACCGGATAGAAAAAACAGGATCTTCAGGTTGCATTTGCAAGACTGCGATAAAAGAGTGCGAATATGAGTGGTTTGATAGCCGGCAACATTTAAGCAACCTCGCCCGCAGGGATTACGGCGTTTCTAAAGAAGCCATGAAGAGTTTGTTGTCGGCTAATTATGTCGTAGTTATTTACCGGTACGAAATCCAGGGGCAAGCGCTCATTGGCGACAGCCCCGAACAACTTGAAATTGCTGTTGGCGAACTGATCAGCGAGCAACTATCGGCTATCGCCGCTAAATTAAATGAAAAGTTCCCTAACGGCCTGGTATTCGACCACAACCCGCTGACCGATAAACTGGTCATTCGATATTTTGCCGACCAATCGTTCCGTCTCGAATGTGGGGGACTACAAGGCAACCAAATCCGTTACGCCTATACCCCGGACGGCATGTATCGCTGGCAAAACCAGGACTGGGAGTTGCTGGGCAGTAAACAACCGGCCTGCCGCCTACGCGACGAATATCGTCCCGATGAGTATAAATGGCTGCATGAAGATAGTTACTATGAAGCTAAATATCCAACGCCGGCAATAATGGCTACGGCAAAAGAGCTTATTGACTGGGAAAATATGATCCGGAAAAGAGCGGCTACGGAATTGCCCAAAGCCATAAGCGATATCCTTAGGGAGATAAGGCATGCAATCGACGAGACCTACAATGTGGGCGGCGATGTTGTACGGCTTGTCTTGATAGGTCATTGGGCCAACGGCAGTTGGGTGTCGCTTAATGCCTCAGAAAACCATTTCCCTGAAGGATTCTTATCATTGCGGCAAAAAGTAACGGGGAAAACCGGGCATAGCGACATTGACCTGCTCGCCTATAGCGAGGATAAATCCATTACATCGGGGGAGATTTTGGAGATGCTGAAAGATAACGGGGTGATTGGCGGCAACGGGTATGCCGTTAATATATTCTTCGGCAAGAAAGATGCCCAGAAAGGGAAGCAGCTCTGAGACTTTTCCCAGAGCCCAAAAAAGTACACTTAAGTACCAGGCAATTTACGTTTATCGCTACTTCCAGTGGTTTAACTCTAGTCTATCTTTTGGCGCTTGACAACTATTTTTTATGCCTAGAACTCACAAGATCCAGCAGCAGCATTTACACGTCAAACTGAAGGGCGGTGAGCCTGACGGCTTGGCATTGCAGGCCAGGTTGTCCGGGATATGCAATACCTGGTTAAGCCCTGCGTTGGAACAGGTATTGGAACGCTATGCGCCGCTTAATGGACACCTGGCAATAGACCGGCTGGATATTGATGTCGGAGTATTGCGCTTTGACCGCCTGGAACATGAGCTGGTGGACACGGTGACACAGGCGCTTGAAAAAATACTTCGCGACCTGTCGCTACCGGGTCAAGAACTGTCAGTGGTGGGGGCTGTACAGCTTAAGACAGCACGGCAATCCTGTTTGGATGCCTTTGTTTATTTTTTAAGCTACGGCAGGTTGCCTTGGTCATTCCGGGTACCGAAAGGCGAAAACCTGGAGCAAATCCTGGTTGAATCCTGGCAAACCTGTCCCTTGGATGTTCCCGGTGCCATCTCTTCCGTATTGGCGCTGTCCAGTGCCAGAAAACGCCTGGTTCAGCAGTTTTCGGATGAATTTTTGGCAAACTTGCTGGAGCAATTTGCCCCTGGCCTCAAAAAAACCATAACCGGCATTTTGCAACGGCTGAATCATTCCGAAATACCTGCTTCTGCCATCAAGTTATTGAAAAAACAACTGTGGGAAACGGCATTTGCATTGCTGCCAACAAGCGGCGATTGCACAGAAATCCGGATCATTCGCACTGCCTGGCAAGGCCTGCCGCTTACAGTGGCACAACAAAGCCTTTTGACCCGATTGCTGGAACAGCACTGGCCGGGGGCGACAGGCGATGCAGAAGAGCGGCGGTCCTTGCAACATTCTGGAAAGACAAGCGATACATCGCCGCGGTTTTCCAGGCCCATCCAAGCGGGCAGAAGAAACCTGCCTGCTCAGGCTGCCGTACCCGGTACTGATAATTTAGCGGGTAACCACCCCGGTCCTGTTGATGGTATCGTCCCCAAAAATGGCCGGACAGATCCTCAAACGAAAGCAGCCTTTAATCCAGGCAATAGTGTTGCGGTAGTCCGCGCTGATAAGCTAGCTGACGAATACGCCGAGACCGGCGAAGGCATTTATATCGAAAATGCCGGACTCATCCTGCTGCACCCGTTCCTGCCGCAATTTTTCAGCGGGTTAAATATCGCCGCCGAAGACGCTATCGTTGACGCCGGACGTGCATTATCCCTGCTGTATTTTTTAACAAGCGGACAATTAACCGCGCCGGAATACGAACTGGTATTGCCTAAGCTGCTCTGTAATATTCCTTTATCGGCAGTTATCGAAGCGGATGCCGAATTGACGGATGCAGAGATCGAAGAAGCGATAGCCCTGCTGGGAGCCGTCATCCGGCACTGGGAGGTCTTAAAAAATACCGGCATCGACGGCCTGCGCGGCACTTTCCTGCTACGCGCAGGAAAAATCAGCTTACGTGGCGACGGCGACTGGTGCTTACAGGTTGAAGGCAAAGCCTACGATATTTTGCTGGAACAACTGCCCTGGGGCATAGGCATGATAAAACTGCCCTGGATGCAACGCATGCTTTGGGTGGAATGGGATTCAAGCTCACGCTGTTGAGAAGGCAAAGATGAAAACGAGCGCGGAAAAATCATCCAGCACGACATCGAAGACGGTAAGCCAGTCGGCGAACCCGGCCTTTTTCGCCAAGGCGGGTGGCGGTAACTTTTTTGCACCCGCGATACAAATGAAAATGGCGGTCAATAAACCCGGCGACAAATTCGAGCAAGAAGCCGACAAGATGGCCGAGAAGGTTATGCGCATGCCCGAACCGGCCCCGATAGCCGAAAAAGAACAAAAGCAGCAGCGCCAAGCGGAAGAAAAATTCCAGAAAAAAGAAGAGGACGGCAT
>SCST01000530.1 GCA_004299465.1 Methylovulum sp.
CGACGCTCTTCCGATCTCTCGTGATGTATTGATTTGAAACGATAGCATAAAGCTATTTTCCAGAAGGACGTATCTTTAATTTAGCTGGCAATGCCCATTTTAACTGATCGATTTAGCGTCTTAACGGGTTTGGAATAGATAACCGCTATGCTTTTGCTTATAAGCCAAAAGCTACGTTATTGTTACAGCTGGAAATTGGCCGAAGCGATATTGAGGGCTATTTGTATCGTTAGAAGAATTGGATTGCTATGCTGATTTAATATTTGCCGCTGATCCGGGTATCAGCGTGAATAGGTGCTTAACGCCTTTATGGCGTCGGGCAAAGGTATTGAAAAGACAGTTTTTGATGAAGCGAATCGTTACGTTAACGGGGCGGCTACAGGTGTTCTGTGATAGCGCTGTTGTCATTTAACTTTAATGTTCTTGTCATTAAACTGACACGTTGGATGACTATTCTGTCAAGCTGATTATTTTGAACGTATGGATAACTATGAAAAAATTCACTGCCGAAGTACAAGTCAAGTCAGCTAAACGATTGGAATGTTTTATTGCAGATTCAGATGCATTGATTAAAGAAGCCCAGATATTGCGTTATCGCGTCTTTGCCAAGGAAATGGGCGCAAAACTCAAATCCGAGTCGGAAGGCCTTGATCATGATGAAGTGGACGAGTATTGCGATCATCTAATCGCCTATGATAACGTCAACCAGCAAATCGTTGGCTACACGCGCTTGCTTACACAATATCAAGCGGAACGACTGGGCCGGTTTTATTCGCAGGGTGAATTTAATTTGGATCAGGTACTGGCATTGCCGGGACGTTTTTTGGAAATCGGCCGGACTTGTGTCGATCCTGACTATCGCGGCGGCGCGGTACTAACCACGCTTTGGTCGGCGCTTGTTGAATATGCATTAAAAGGGCAATTTAATTATTTGTTAGGCTGTGCGAGTATTACACCGGGTCCTAGTGGTTTTGCCGTAGATGCTGTTTACAGGAATATCGATGCTAAAAACATTGCGCCTGCGAGCATTCAAGTCACCCCCAGCATTCCTGTGCCGAGCGCATTAAGATGTAACAGGGATGAATCCGGCATTCCTCCATTGCTTAAAGCTTATCTGCGTTTCGGCGCGTTAATCTGTGGCGAACCTTGTTGGGACGAGGATTTTAACTGCATGGATTTATTCGTATTATTGCCTCTTGACCAGTTGCAGGAACGCTACAGCAAACATTATATGAGAGATTATCAGGCTAGTAATGAAATTGAAAATACGGCTGCTTTATAAACTTTTTCTGATTACCCTTTTGTTTACCAATGGCGTCATTATTGCGGTAGGTGTTTTTCCGGCAATCAATGTGTTATTTGTTGCAAGCAAAGCGAGAGTTCAACGCGACCTGATAAAAAAGCAATGGCTAAAGTGGTTTAGTGCAATTGTCAATCTGCACATCATTAAGGACGGCGAATTGCCTGAGCAACCCGCCATAGTCGTCAGTAACCATATCTCCTGGCTGGATATTATTGTTATCGGCCAATATCTGCCGGCGTATTTTGTCGCCAAAAGCGATATTTCCAGTTGGCCTGTGATAGGTTTTCTATCCCGGCAGGCGGGTACCATTTTTATCCGCCGCGGCGACAAAAAGCACATCCTGGCTACCGCTGAAAAAATGGTCTGGTTATTAAAGCAAAACAGCAATATTATCGCTTTTCCTGAAGGAACCACGACGAAAGGCGATGAAGTCCTGGGTTTTCATGCCTCATTATTTCAACCGGCATTATTAACCAAGTCGACCATTCAGCCGATAGCCATTCAATATCAGGGTATGGCGAAAGAACATGCGCCTTTCGTCGGGGACGATGCTTTTGTGCCGCACTTAATAAAAATGCTGGCTTTAGAAAAAATAGAGGTACAGCTCAGTTTTCTCCCTGTCGTTAACACATCAGGGAAGAACCGTCACTCTGTCAGCCATGAAACAAGGGAACTGATCCTGGCGCAGATTGCTAACGATCCGTTGATGGATATTATTGAGAATAGAGCTTAAAGGTTGGCGTAAATCAAATCTCGACCCTATCATTCGCTATGCGAATTTAGCATGCCATTAAATTCACTCAGGTGCAGGCGGCTATCGTGCGTGATAG
>SCST01000531.1 GCA_004299465.1 Methylovulum sp.
GATGCGTTGCGCAAGGAAGGCGAATCCATAGGCGCCAGGATCGAGGTCGTCGCAAGCAATGTCCCGCCCGGTCTTGGCGAACCCGTTTTTGACCGCCTCGACGCCGAGCTGGCTTATGCCCTGATGAGCATCAACGCCGTTAAAGGCGTGGAAATCGGCGACGGTTTTGCCTGTATCAATAGCAAAGGCACACAGTTCCGCGACGAAATGACGCCGGACGGTTTTTTAAGCAATCATGCCGGCGGTATCCTGGGCGGCATTTCCAGCGGCCAGACGATTAAGGCGAGTATCGCGTTAAAGCCGACCTCCAGCCTGCGCTTGCCGGGCCAAACGATAAACCGGCAAGGTGCAGCGGCTACCGTGGTGACCGAAGGCCGCCATGATCCTTGCGTCGGTATTCGCGCCACGCCGATTGCGGAAGCGATGACGGCTATAGTGCTGATGGACCATTTCCTGCGGCACCGGGCGCAAAATGCCGGTGTTGTTTCGGTATTGCCGGTTTTGAGATAAGCTTCGTGGACATCAAAACCAAATTTCCATTATCGATGAGTATACTGTGGGAAGAAGGAGGTCTTTATCATGGCTCATATTGAAAAACTGAGTATTGCTTTAACGCCTGAAATGGCGGCAGTTGTCCGTCAATGTGTCGAAAGCGGCGAATATGCCAGCAGCAGCGAGGTCATCAGGGAGGCTTTACGCGATTGGAAACTGAAAAGGTCTTTTCAACAAACCGAAGTCATGGTGTTGCGTAGCCTTTGGCAGGGTGGTATCGAAAGCGGTGCCGGTCGTTTTGCCGGTATGGACGAGATCAAAGCGGAAGCGCGGCAGCGGTTTTTATGCAAAGACGCCGAACAACATTGAAACCGTGAGGATTTATGTCTGTGATCCAACGGACGGCGCAGGCCGAACAGGACCTGATTGAAATATGGATTTACATTGCTCAAGATAATCCCGTAGCGGCAGATCGTGTGCTTGATGATATTGAAGATCGATTCCATGCGCTGGCGGACAATCCGCTGATGGGTCGGTCACGGCCTGATATTGCGCCAGAGCTTCGTTATTTTACTGCGGGTAGCTATTTGATTTTGTATCGTACTTTATTCAACGGCGTCCAAATTGTTCGTGTTGTGCATGGCGCTCGTGATTTGCCCCATCTATTTTGATCGACAGCGCTGCCCACCGCCCTCTTTTCTCTTTTACCGTAACGATACTTATTAAATGTCCATTCCTTATTGGCGGCTGTCAGGATTCTACTTTTTTTACTTCGCGGCGCTAGGCAGCTTTACACCTTATTGGAGCCTTTACCTGAAGGATATTGGCTTTAATACCGTGCAAATCGGCGAACTTTTTGCGTTACTGGTTGGCACAAAAATTATCGCGCCCAATTTATGGGGCTGGATTGCCGATCATACTCAAAAAAGTATGCCCATCATTCGTGTCACGTCGTTTTTTGCCGCATTACTGTTCGCGGCTTTCTTATTTATCCACGGTTATTTGTGGTTTGCATGGGTCACCATCGGTTTCAGTTTTTTCTGGAATGCCGCGTTACCGCAATTTGAAGCCATTACGCTGTTTCATTTAAAAGAGGAACCGCACCGTTACAGCCAAATCAGGCTTTGGGGCTCCATCGGCTTTATCGCCGCCGTGCTCGGCGTGGGCGCATTAATCGACGACCTGCCACTGATTATGTTGCCGATAGCGATCACCGCGTTGCTGGCGCTGACCGGGTTGGCGACATTGATAGTGCCTGAAGCGCGTGCCGCGAGCCAGGACAAACAGCCGGTCGGAATCCTGCAAATCCTCAAAAAACCGGAGGTCGTCGCCTTTTTCATTGTCGGCACCCTGCTGCAGATTGCCCATACGCCTTATTATGTTTTTTATTCGATCTACCTTAATCAGTACCATTATTCGGCGACCTTGACCGGCGGACTTTGGGCTATCGCGATCGTCGCGGAAATCGTGCTGTTCCTGTATATGAAGCGCGTATTGGCGCGTTTTTCCCTCAGGACGATTTTCCTGTTCAGCATTGCGCTGGCCGTGACCCGATGGCTGGTGATTGCCTGGTGCCCCGATTACCTGGGCTTATTAATCCTGGCCCAATTGCTGCATGCGGCGACTTTCGGCGGTGCGCATGTCGCCGCCATCCACCTGGTGCATCGTTATTTTGGAAGGCAGCATCAAGGCAAGGGCCAGGCTTTGTACGGCAGCCTCTGCTATGGCTTGGGCGGTATGTTAGGCAGTTTTTACGGCGGTTATTACTGGGAATCGGCGGGGCCTGCATTCGTTTATTCCATCGGCGCGATGGCCTGCGTTTTTGCATGGTTTATCACTTATTTCTGGATAGGCCGGGGCAATGCCGTTGATCCGGCTTTAGGTTAAAATAACACCAGTGTTTAAAACAGACTATCCTTGTGTTACCCCATTGACTTCAGGAAAAATATTGTAATGCTGGAAATAATAAAAAGCGGCGGCTGGATGATGTTGCCGCTTATTCTATGTTCGATAGCTGCGATGGCTATTATTGTCGAACGTTTCTGGGCCTTGCAGAGAAACAAGGTATTGCCGCCGGAACTGGTTCCGCAGGTCTGGCGTTTAGCCCGCGAAAAAAAGCTGGACGATAATACGCTGCACCGTTTGAAAAACAGCTCCTGCCTGGGCTTCGTGCTGGCCGCAGGACTCGCTAACAGCCATCATGGCCGCGACGTGATGAAAGAATGCATTGAAGAAGCCGGTCGCCAGGTCGTCAATAGGCTGGAACGCTTCCTGAATGCGTTGGGTACTATCGCATCGGTTTCCCCCTTGCTGGGTTTGTTAGGGACTGTTGTGGGCATGATCCAGGCTTTTTCGGCGATCGTCGCGCAAGGTGTCGGCGATCCCGGCGTATTGGCCGGCGGTATTTCCGTTGCGCTGATTACGACGGCGGCGGGTTTGACCGTCGCCATTCCCAGCCTGATTTTTCACCGCTACTTTGAACGCCTGGTGGACGACTATGTCATCGGCATGGAGGCGGAAGCGCTAAAATTGGTCGATATATTGCATGGCGATCGCGAGGCTATTTTATGAATTTTCACCGTAAAAAAAGAAATACACCTGAAATATCAATGACATCAATGGTTGATGTCGTGTTATTGCTGTTGTTTTTTTTCATGGTCAGTACGACGTTTAGCCGGCAGACGGAGATCAAAATCAAGCTGCCGGAAGCGGATAGCGCGACAGCGGAAGATTATCCTGAAAGCGTCGTGCTGATTATCGACGCGGACGGCGTTTATTACCTGCAAGGTAAAGACGGCTTGCCGCATGAACTGGTCAATCAGCAAACAGAAACCTTAATACAGGCTTTCCGAAAAGCATCGGTAAACGCCGAACAAACGCCTTTTATCATCGATGCCGACAGCAATACGCCTCACCAGGCCGTCTATAAGGCACTGGACGCGGCAGGCCATGCAGGATTCAGCCACATCAGCTTCAGCGGGCTCAAACCGGATACCCAACCATGAAAACCACAGCGAATCGCTACGCCCAATGGCGCAAATGGGCCGAAAACGTCTGGTATAAAGACCCGTTTATCGGCGTATGCCTGATGCCGCTGGGCTTTATCTTCAGCGACATAGCCCGCTTCAGGAAATACCTGTATCGCATGGGCGTACTGAAAACGCAGCGCTTGCCTGTACCGGTTATTGTGGTCGGCAATATCACCGTCGGCGGTACCGGCAAAACGCCGTTGATTATCTGGATGGCCCAGTTACTCAAGGCTTCGGGTTATAAGCCGGGCATCATCAGCCGGGGTTATGGCGGGCAGGCCGATGTTTGGCCGCAATCGGTAACGGCAGACAGCCCTGCCGAGATTGTCGGCGATGAAGCCTTGCTATTGGCCAGGCAAAGCGCTTGCCCCGTCGTAGTCGGGCCGCTACGCGTGGAGGCGGCCAGGCAATTGCTTAGGGAAGCCGATTGTACGATCATCCTGTCCGACGACGGCCTGCAACATTATGCCTTGCACAGGGATATTGAAATAGCCGTCGTCGATGGCGAAAGGCGCTTCGGTAACGGCTATTGCTTGCCTGCCGGACCCTTGCGCGAACCCATCAGCCGCCTGCAAACAGTTGATTTAATTATCGTCAACGGCGAAATATACGAAGACAACGAATATGCCATGCAGCTTGTCGGCGATACCGCAGTTAATATGCTGAGCGCTGAGCGAAAGCCATTGGCTGAATTTGCTGCTGGCGAATGCCATGCGTTGGCGGGCATAGGTAATCCCCAGCGGTTTTTCAACAAACTGGCAAGCGCCGGCTTGGCATGTAAGACCCGGAGCTTTCCTGACCATTATAAATTCCAGGCCGGGGACATCCTGTTTTCGGATAGTAAGCCCGTGTTGATGACGGAAAAAGACGCGGTAAAATGCGCCGGGTTTGCCGGCGCGCAGCATTGGTATGTGCCTGTAGCAGCGGTGCCTGAGCCGAAGTTTGCCGAACAATTGTTGGCGTTAATCAAGAAAAAAGCCAGGTGCGCGGTGCGTACCCTACCTGCTCACACACCCTAAGAGAAAACCCTATGATAGATAAAAAATTACTCGATATCCTGGCTTGCCCGATCTGCAAGAGCCCGTTGCGCTACGATAAGGACAGGCAGGAGCTGATTTGCCGGGCTGACCGGCTGGCTTTCCCGATACGCGATGATATTCCCGTGATGCTCGACGATGAAGCGCGCCAATTAAGCAGCGAAGAAGTGGACGCACTCTACCCATGAAGCCGGCATTTAAAGTCGTCATCCCGGCGCGGTACGGTTCTACGCGGCTGCCGGGAAAACCGCTGCTGGATATTGCCGGCAAGCCGATGATCGCCCATGTCTGCGCACGGGCGGAGGAAGCGGGCGCTGAGAGCATTACTGTCGCCACCGACGATGACAGGATACTGCAAACCGTTAAGGCGCTGGGCTTTAACGCCGTGATGACGCGGCCGGACCACCAAAGCGGCACGGAACGGATTGCCGAAGTGGCGGCGTTATGCGGTTGGGCCGCTACGGACATCATCGTCAACCTGCAGGGCGATGAACCGTTGATTCCACCCGCTTATATCCGCGACGTCGCCGCCGCATTGGCCGGACAGGCGCGCGCAGGCATCGCAACGCTGGCCGCTGAAATCGTCGACGAGGAAGAGATTTTTAATCCCAATGCGGTAAAAGTCGTGCTGAATCACGCCGGTTATGCGCTTTATTTCAGCCGCGCGCCGATTCCGTGGGAAAGGGATCGGTTTACTATGGCTGGCGGCAAACCGTCGGGAAAAATACCGTATCTTCGGCATATCGGCATGTATGCCTACACCGTGGATTTTTTACAGCGCTATTGTTGCTGGGATGCTTCAGTGCTCGAGTCCATCGAGTCATTGGAGCAATTAAGGATACTCTGGCAAGGCGAGGCGGTCCTGGTAAAAACCGTTGACAAAACACCGCCCGCAGGCGTCGATACGCTGGAGGACTTGCAACGGGTCGGGCGGATATTGTCGCCGTTTGTGTATTGATAGCCGGTTAGCCGGGGTAATGACGCAGGTAGAAAAATAGAACGCAGATGACGCTGATCATTTATGATTAAATAAGATTTATAACTATTCAGCCACTTGTTGTAGGGCGTGCTGCGCGCGCCCTACAACGGACTGGCGCGTTATCCATGCGGCGGAGAAGGCGCGCGCGGCACGCCCTACAGTGAGCAACTTTTCCAGCCTGAATAGTTACTAAAGATATGGTCAATAATAACCTCCAAACTATTATGACGCGGGAACGACAGACTATTTCAGGAAGTTATTGTTAGCCAAATCCTAAGATTTTTTGAATCATCCTGAAAAATCAGTTGATCGCCGCTTTACTTGTGCCCTATGGGTATAATCATCTGCGTTCCATTGTATTTGACGGCTGAGCAGTTGCCGGCTTAACTATAGCAAATTCGTTTAATAGGAAAATGGCAGCTGAAACAACTGCCTTGCCCCAATTCGCTACTGATGTGCAGCTCTGCGTCGTGGCGCATCAGCGCATGTTTGACAATCGCCAGGCCCAGCCCTGTACCGGGCACTTTCTTGCGGCGCTTGGCTTCAACTCTATAAAAACGCTCGGTCACGCGGGAAATATCCGCCGCTGCAATGCCTTCGCCATGATCTTCGACTTCCAACACTAACTCATCGCCGATTTGGCGCCAGCGTACCTGGACCAAAGAATCTTCCGGCGAATATTTGAGCGCATTGCCGAGCAAATTTGTAAAGGCGCTACGTAAATCCTGTTCTTCACCGAAAATATGCGCCGGTGACTCCAGTGTTAATTCGATGCGCCTTGATGCGTTTTCCAAGGTGTCGCCCTCTTTACAAATCTGGCTCAATAAAGCGGGTATGTCTATACATTGCTGTTTTTTCTGTTGTGTTTCCAAGCGAGTCAGCAAGAGCAGGTCATCGACAAGATGCTGCATGCGCTCGGTCTGGCCCAGCATCTCCTTGAATGAGGTCGTAAGCAGCGGGGATACGCCGTCATCCATATCCTGCATGGTTTCCAGGTAGCCTTTTAATACCGTTAGCGGCGTCCTGAGTTCGTGCGAGACATTGGCGACAAAATCCTTGCGTATCGTTTGCATTTTTTTCAACTGCGTTACATCCTGGGCCAACAATAACCGTAACCCCGAGCCGTAACTGATAATCCTGACTTCTAGGGCGTTGCGGTTATTGACAGGGGAGGGCAGAATAACCGGTTCGCTGTAATTGCCTGATTTGAGGTAACGGATAAATTCAGGGAAACGGATCAGGTTGGGTATGCGTTGGCCTTTGTCGGTTTGCTGCAGGCCCAGCATCTGTCTTGCGGCTTTATTGGCCCATTCAATCTCGTCATGGGGCCGTAACACGACGGCCGCATCGGGCAGGGCTTCGGTGGATTGGCGAAACTGCTCAATCAGTTTGCGCAGTTTTTTCTTGCGCCGTTTTTCATTTTTCTTGATGCGGTAAATATGATAGTAAAGGTCCTCCCAAATACCGCTGGTCTTTGGATATTGGCCTTTCCCGCCGCCGCTTATCCATTTTTCAAAGCGCCTGACCTGCAAAAACTGGGCGATTAAAAGCGCCGATGTCAGCACCAATAGCGACGGCAATAACAGCCCCGCTATCCCGCCTATCAGTGATACGCTTGAATACAACAACAGCAAGCGGGTGAATTCTTTGTGCCAGGCCTGCATACCTTATTCCATCAACGAAAACCGATAGCCGAAACCCCGCACGGTTTGCACCAAATCTTCGCGGCCGTGTTCGCCAAGAATTTTTCGGAGCCGGCGGATATGCACATCAATAGTCCGCTCTTCAATGTACACGCTACGTCCCCAAACCTGGTCCAGCAGTTGTGTGCGGCTGTATACCTTGTCGGGGTGGGTCATAAAAAACTGCATCAGGCGAAACTCGGTAGGGCTGACTTCCAATTGTTTATCGCCGATGCTGAGCCGGTGCTGTTCGGTGTCGAGAACCAAATCACCGAGAGAGATTTGCGCCAGGCCCTGTATTTTCCCGCTTCTGCGCAGGACCGCGCGGATACGGGCTACCAATTCCTTCGGTGAGAAAGGTTTGGTTATATAATCGTCGGCGCCGATTTCAAGCCCCCTGACTTTGTCTTCTTCTTCCCCTCGAGCAGTCAGGACAATAATGGGCAACTCCCGGTAAGCCGGTTCCTTTTTCAAGCGCCTCGCCCATTCGACGCCGCTGATGCCGGGCAGCATCCAGTCCAGCAGAATCAAGTCCGGCGAGATGTCATCAAGGATTTTTTGCGCTTCCTCGGCATCGGCTGTTGCAATGGATTTGAAGCCGGCCTGCTCAAGCACCATCATTAACATCCCTCTGATGGCATCTTCATCTTCAACAACGAGAATATTCAGTCTTGACATAATTATATTAGGGAAAATAAAACATTATATAGTAACAAAATAGTAACAAAGTGCTTGTTACCTTTTGATGACAGATGCGTTGTAAAACGGCTAGTCGGCGTGCTTTATGCTGATTCAATCACAGTGATGAAATACGCTTTTGGGGGCGTTTAGAAACAGCGCGTTGCACGCATCTTCTAAAACGCCGCCAATGATGCGCGTATTCCGGAAAGCGGTTTGCGCGCTTATTTCCGAGGCGCGAATATTAATCTGTTGCCAGTTGTGTTGTTGCAGATAGGGGATGGATGTCCCATAGTAAACCGTTGCGATGCCCGCCCATTCAATCGCGCTTTGGCACATTGGGCACGGTTCCGCTGTCGTGTACAGGTCAAATTCATGCCAATCCGAAGGCTGGTGCGATTGCGCGCAATGATTAATGGCGACCATTTCACCGTGAAATGTCGGGTTTAGCACCGATTGATTATAGCCTTCGGCAACGATTTCAGCGCTCGCACGGTTGACAATGACAGCCCCGAACGGATACTCGGGCACGTTTAAAGCCAACGCAATAGCCTTGCGCATATAAAATTCATGATCCATTGGGAGTCCTGTGTATGATGTTTTTAGGCGAATGCCGAATGTCAGTATTGCGATTCCAGTGACGATAATTCCGCCATCGTATTAAGGTTAACGAACAATTCCGGCTGCCGGCTGAAATCCGCCTTGACGGTGTGGCACCGTTTCAGCCAGTCTTCGACCTTGCGCCCACCGCCGTTCAAATATTCCGCCAGCCCGGTTTGGAGTGCTGTTTTTACTGCCAGGAATACCGGATGCAGGCGTTCGCCGTCGAAGGCGACGGCAATATCGGCGTCCTGTTCCTCTCGTGCGCCTAGTAATTTCTGTAAATGCTCGGCGGTTGCTAACGGGCAATCGCAAGGCATCACGAGCAAAACACCCGTTTTTGCGTAATGCATTGCCGCTGATATTCCTGCCAGCGGTCCGTCGAAACTGTTGGTTTGGTCGGCTATGACAGGCAGGCCGAATTGACGGTATTGTTCGTGGTTGCGGTTGGCGTTGATGAGTAGCCGCTCCACAACAGGCGACATCGCCGCTATCGCATAACTGACCAGCGGCCGGCCATTATAAGGGATCAGGCCTTTATCCTGGTGATGCATGCGTCTTGCAAGTCCGCCGGCGAGAATAACGCCGGTTACGTGGGTTGGATTTTTCATGGGCAGGCCTTCAAGCTTTACTGATGCGGTATGATTTATTATTTGCTTTTCAGTTAAAATGAACAACTTTAAAAAATTATCGCTGAATAGCCGTGCTGTTTTCGCAGTCGGTGCATTAAGGAGCATGTCGTGTTAGCCGTCAAATTAGCCACTTACCAGGATATTATCGATTTGCCTGAGCATATAGTCGGGGAAATCATTAATGGGCATCTGGAAACCCACCCGCGCCCTGCGCCTAAACATGCCGTAGCCGCTTCGTCACTGGGCGATGAATTGCTTTCGCCTTTTCAAAAAGGCCGGGGCGGTCCGGGCGGCTGGTGGATATTGGATGAGCCCGAATGTCATCTGGGTACTCATGTTTTAGTACCCGACCTGGCCGGTTGGCGCAAGACCAGGATGCCGGTTTTGCCCGAGACTGCCTGGTTTGATACGGTGCCGGACTGGATATGCGAGATTTTATCACCCTCCACAGCCCGGCTGGACCGGGTCGTTAAAATGCCGATCTACGCGCAACTCGGTGTTGCTTGGCTTTGGTTGATTGATCCCGTCCTGGAAACGCTGGAGGCCTATCAGTTGCATGATCAGCATTGGCTGCTAAGTGCTTCGTATGCCGGCGATCAATCCGTAACTACCGCTCCATTTACCGAGCACACTTTTTCACTTTCTGATTTATGGGCATAACCATGGGAATAAATACCTCAATGAAAAATACATCTATTGCAAGCCTGGCTTTAACCGCACTGTTGGCCGGTTGCGCGACTGCGCCGGAACCTGTCGTCGAAGAAAAAACGCCGGTCAATGATTTTCCGACCCGCGACCGGGTGGAATATGTTTTAAATTGCGTCGCGCAACACGGCGGCCTGAGTTATATCAATCAGTACGCCTGCGGCTGTAAAATCGACAAGATTGCCGAGAAAATGAGCTTTAGCGAATACGAGGCGGCAAAAACCTTCAGCTACTTAAAAAGCACGCCCGGCGAAAGCGGCGGTGTTTTCCGCGATCCGAAACAATCCAAAGACCTGCGGGCACGGCTTAAAGAAGCCGAAGACCATGCCGAGAAAAACTGTTTTGTAAAATAGAGCCCAGGCAATGAGCCGAAACCGCTTCCCTGATGCCGATCGTGCCGCCGTCTACCGCGCCATTTATCAACGCCGCGACATGCGCCATTTTTTGCCCGACCCGATTGCGCCGGAACTTTTAAAGCGCTTGCTGGATGCCGCCCATCATGCGCCCAGTGTCGGCTTTATGCAGCCGTGGCGATTTATCCGCATCAGCAGCGTCGATTTACGTAAAGCGATTCATGCGCTGGTCGAGCAGGAACGGCTTTGCACCGCACAAGCCCTGAATGAACGCGAAGATGAGTTTATGAAATTGAAAGTGGAAGGCATACTCGAATGCGCCGAAGTATTGGTTGCGGCGTTGTGCGAACAGCGCGAGCAGCATATTTTCGGCCGGCGCACGTTGCCGGAAATGGACCTCGCATCGTTGGCCTGCGCGATACAGAATATGTGGCTGGCGGCGCGGGCGGAAGGCATAGGCATGGGTTGGGTGTCGATGTTTGAACCCGACGCGCTTAAAAAACTGTTGAACATGCCGGAAGACAGCCGGCCTGTCGCCGTGTTATGCCTGGGCCATATCGCGACGTTTTACGATAAGCCGATGCTGGAACAAGAACATTGGGAGACGCGTAAAAACCTTGATGATTTGATATTCGAAAATTTTTGGGGTGCACCGTGCCGCTAGATTTTGTTGTTACTCCCGTTTCATCGGCGCTCACGCCGGCTTTGCAGGCGAAAATCGACCAGAAAACCAAGCCTCAAGGTTCATTGGGGCAGTTGGAATCCCTGGCATTACAAATCGGCCTGATTCAGGGCAGCCTGTCACCGAGCCTGAATAATCCTTGCATTATTGTCTTTGCCGGTGACCACGGCATTGCCGAAGCGGGCGTCAGCGCCTATCCGCAGGCCGTTACCGGGCAAATGGTCGCCAATTTCCTGAACGGCGGCGCGGCAATCAATGTCTTCGCGAGGCAGCACGGTATCGAATTATTAATCGTCGATGCCGGAGTCAACGCCGATTTGCCCGCACATCCGCGCCTGATCGATGCAAAGATCGCCAAAGGCACGCGAAATTTCTTAACGCATACGGCGATGACGGCCGATGACGCGCTGAAAGCCATGCGCAAGGGCGCGGCCTTGGTATCGGAACGCCATCAAAACGGCTGTAACTGCATCGGCTTCGGCGAAATGGGCATAGGCAACACCTCGTCTGCGGCATTGATCATGCATTGCTTGACGGACATACCGTTGGCGCAATGTGTAGGCCGCGGAACTGGGCTGGCTGATAGACAGTTGGCGCATAAAGTATCGGTATTGCAGCAGGTGTTAAACCGGCATCCCGGCGTTAGCGGCGTTTTAGGCGTCTTGAGCGCATTCGGTGGTTTTGAAATCGCGATGATGGCGGGCGCTTATTTGAAAGCGGCCGAATTAAACATGCTGATAGGGGTCGACGGCTTTATTGCCGGTGCGGCGTTGCTGGCAGCCAGCCGGTATTGCCCGGAGGTGCTGGATTATTGCGTGTTCAGCCATGTTTCGCATGAGCAGGGGCACCAGGCTTTATTGGACCATTTTAACGCGGCGGCATTGCTGAACCTGGAGTTGCGTTTAGGCGAAGGCTCCGGCATTGCGATGGCGTATCCCTTGCTGCAATCGGCGGTGTTGTTTTTGAATGAAATGGCGTCTTTTGATGAGGCTGGGGTGGATCATTAACTCAAACATTTTGACGTATTATTTTATTGGAGTGCGCTCATGACGCCACCTTATCGAGTGGAAGCTATTGCTTTACACCAAGTGGGCGTATTCGACGATGTTGCTATTGATTTTAAGCCTATAAGGTCCGTTGAGCGGGATGCAAACAAGGCGGAAATTCATTTGCTTACCGGGCCGAATGGCTGCGGGAAAAGTACGTTGTTGTATGCGTTGGCGGAGATTTTTGACCGTAACCACAGCAATAGTCTTATTCGCCGTAGATTTCGTGGCTCGAAAAGTCATGTGGATTTCCTATTTGCTGGAAAAACAGGCACATATGGTATTCGCCATTCACATGGTGATCTTCTCCACTCAGGCTTAACATGTCCAAATCGTTATGGCCGATATACTATCCAGATTAATGAGTCTTCAAGCGGTTGTTTTTTTGGTCATGGAGAGGGTAGTGGGCAAGAATTGTTTGAATACAAGAAAACATCGCAAAGTTTCCAGTTCAATAATGTCCATGCGCAAATCCGATTTTCTTATGCAGCCTTCGCCTACTCCGGACAACGGACATTACGCGACACACCACTGTCCGCGATTCAGCAAATCACCGCCTCGCCTTTTGAAGCTGCGCTGTCTTTCGATAACAGTGTTCGCCCACAAGTGTTATTGCAATGGATTGCCAATAACCGCACCCAATCCGCTTTGGCAAAAGCGGACGGAGATAATAAGGCCGCCCAGACTTACGATCAGGCGTTGAACAGAATTACCACCTTGATTCATGGTATTTGCGACCTGGAACTTGAATTTCGTCTGGAACGCTCGCCGCTCGCGGTTACCGTGCGGGTAAACGGCGACATTATCCATTTCGATGGCCTGCCCGATGGACTAAAATCCATCATCAGTTGGGTGGCGGATTTGTCATTGCGTCTGGAAGCGATTCCGTGGCAGGAAGAACGTGACGTGTTTTCCCAGCCTATAATTTTGCTGCTGGACGAGGTGGATATTCACCTGCATCCCAAATGGCAACGGCGGATTTTGCCCGCGATTCAAACCTTGTTGCCTAACGCCCAGATATTTGTTTCCACGCATTCGCCGTTTGTCGTGGGTTCCGTGGAAGATGCCTGGGTGTATCGTTTGCCGGAATCCGGCTCAGGTACCAGAACTATAGAAGGTACACCTTCAGGTGCCGGGAAGAGTTATCGGCTTATTCTGGATGAAGTCTTCGGCATCGACGACGAGTTCGATGTGGAGACCGAAATGTTATTTGATGAGTTTTACCGGCTTAAGGAGCTGTTTTTGCAAGCTCCGCAATCGCCGCAAACATTGCTGGAAGCAGCGAATAAGCTGGCAGCACGCGGTGAGGAAGCCGCGTTAATCGTCAGCCGCGAGCTTCGTCAAATTACCAGGATTACCGGACAGGAGCTGCTGCTTGCGTAAACTTAATCGTCCGCAACAACCGGCTTGCTTGAAAGATAATTTCGAAAAATGGACGGATGATTTTGTTTCCGCTCGTCAGCGAAATCCTAAACATCAATTCAGTTGGCGCAAACAGGACTGTTACCAAGTAATTCGAAAACGATTATCGGAAATGACCCAAGCCCATTGTGCGTTCTGCGATGGGCGGATAGGTACTGAAAGCCGGGAAACGGTTGAGCATTTTCGGCCTAAGAGCCGGTTTCCAAGTTTGGCGTATCAATGGGAGAACTTATTTCCTTGTTGTGATAGGTGCCAATCGCAAAAAAGAGAAGAGTTTGAAGAAGGCTTGTTAAAACCCGATGATCCCGAATTTGCATTTACGCGCTATTTTGTTGCGAATTACAAAACCGGTGAAATTAAACCCTCACCTCATGCAGATCAGCAAGCGCAGTATCGAGCCAAAATCACTATCAGAATTTACGGATTGGACTTACCTGAGAGAAATAAAGCCAGAAAAAGAGAATGGGAACAGTTTTATCGAGATCCCAAGCCATTTCTTGATGATTATAATTACCGCTTTTTTCTGGCTGATTTGTTCGAATGATTTAGCAATGCCCAACGCCAAACGCTTCCTGCTTGCGCTAAGTTTCTACACCCGCCTGCCCAGCCCGCAAAACCTCGATTACCAGCAACTCCCGCAAGCGAGCATCTATTTGCCGGTTATCGGTTGGCTGGTCGGCGGTGTCTGTGCGCTGGTGTTTTATCTGACTGATTTGTTATGGCCGGCGATGACAGCCGCCATTCTCGCGCTGATTGCCGGCATTTTGCTGACCGGCGCCTTCCATGAAGACGGTTTTGCCGATGTCTGCGACGGTTTCGGTGGCGGCTGGGGCAAGCAGCGCATCCTGGAGATCATGAAGGATTCGCAGATCGGTGCGTATGGCGCTATCGGCGTGTGCCTGTTGCTGTTGCTGAAAATCAGCCTGCTCAGTGCGCTGCCTGTAGTCACTGTACCGTTGGTCCTGCTGACCGGGCACAGTATCAGCCGGTTGCCGCCCTTGCTATTGATGCAGCGCTACAGCTATGTCAGGCAAGAACACAGCAAGGGCGGGGCGGCTGTCTTTAAACCGGGTAAGCAGGATTTGCTTTTTGCCGGCGCTTGCGCGCTATTGCCCTTTTTGCTGTTGCCTGTTTTATGTTGGCTTGCGGTTATTCCGGTGTTCATGGCTAATTGGCTTTTGGGCCGGTATTTTTATCGCCACATCGGCGGCTATACCGGCGATTGCCTGGGGGCAAGCCAGCAAGTCGCGGAAACGGTTTTTTATCTCGGCATCAGTGCATTATGGACATTTATTTAATCCGCCATACGAAAACCTCAGCAACGCCGGGCTTGTGCTACGGGCAAACCGATATCGCGCTGGCCGGCAGTTTCGCCGATGACCTCCTGCATATCCGCAACAAACTGCCTGAGCTGCCGCCCGATTGTCCGGTGTTTTGCAGCCCGTTAAGCCGCTGCCTGCAATTGGCGGGATATTTATCGGGCAACGTGCGCTGTGACAAGCGCTTGCTGGAAATTAATTTCGGTGATTGGGAAAACCGCTGTTTTGATGAGATTGAAAGCGATGCGTTACGCCATTGGACCGATAATTTTGTTCACGTCGCGCCGCCGAACGGCGAAAGCTTTAGCGATTTGTACGCCCGCACCGCCGATTTCTGGCAGGATTTAACCCGGCAACGGGCCGGGCAGGTATTGGTCGTCACTCATGCCGGGGCAATACGCGCGTTATTGGCGCATATCTTGACGCTGCCCTTAGCCCATGCGTTCCAATTTCGCATTAACCCCGGTTCGGTGCATAAATTGCATTACACCGCCGATTACACTTACATCGATTACCTCAACCAATGAAACCACTCGCCGTGTTCGGCACCGGTTCCGATGCCGGAAAAACCACGATAACGATGGCCTTGTGCCGTATTTTTGCCGATCGCGGCGTGCGCGTTGCGCCGTTTAAGGCGCAAAACGTGTCGAATAACTCAGCCGTCACGAAGGAAAACCTGGAAATTTCCAGGGCGCAATGCCTGCAGGCGGAAGCTGCGCGCGTCGAACCCAGTTATTTGTTTAACCCGGTGCTGCTGAAATCGCACGGCAATGGCGCGGTGCAGGTGATCGTCAACGGCGAGGTCCACCAAAACCAGTCGGTGGCTGATTATTACCAAGCTATCGGCAATCTGGAGGCGCAGGTCAAACGGGCCTTCAGCCGTTTGCAGCAGGATTACGAGCTTGTGATTGCCGAAGGCGCGGGTTCGCCGGTTGAGCTGAATCTGCTCGATAAGGATTTATCGAATACCTTTATCGCCAAGACCTTCAACACGCAAAATATCCTGGTTGCCGACATCGAACGCGGCGGCGTGTTTGCATCGATTTACGGAACCTTGGCATTGATGGACCCCGTTATGCGCGAAAACCTGGTCGGCGTCGTCATCAATAAATTCCGCGGTGACCGGCGTTTTTTTGACGACGGCGAAAAAATTATCCGCGAACGCTTCGGCGTGCCGGTGTTGGGCGTGGTGCCGTACCAGCCTATTAATATCGATATGGAAGATTCGCAATCCTTGCAAAACTATCGCCAGCGGCTCGACGATGTCAAGATTCGCGTCGCCGTTATCGCTTATCCCGGTTTAAGCAATTACAACGATCTCGATGCGCTGATGGCCGACAGTGAGCTGGATGTGCAACTGGTTCACGGCGGCTATCGTTCCTTGGGTGGCTTTGACATGGTGTTGTTGCCGGGTAGTAAAACGGTGATCCGCGATTTGCACTGGCTAAAGCAACAAGGCCTGTTTAATGCCTTGTTGCAGTTCGACAAGCCTGTGTTCGGCATCTGCGGCGGCTACCAGATGCTCTGCAAAAGCCTGCACGACCCGGACGCGCTGGAACATGAGGTTGCAGGCATCGAACAAGGCCTGGGTTTGATGGCTGACACGGTGTGTTACCAAAGCCCGAAAATTCTCACGCGCGGCACTTATTCGCTGTTTTCCCATCCGGCTGTGGCGGGTTATGAAATTCACTGCGGGCGCATGGCTAAATACCCGCTGTATTATCAGGACGGGCGCATAGCCGGAACGCATGTGCATGGTGTATTTGATGATGACGCATTGCGCACGGCTTATTTTCGGGCGATTAATGCCGATTACCGGGGTTATGCTTACCGGGATTACCGCGAGGCTGAGATCCAGGGTTTTACAGACAGGGTTGAGGCGAGTTTGGATATGGGGGCGATTGTTCGGGCTTTGGCATAACAGACAGGCTACCAACTTAAGACGGGACAAAAAAAGCACTCGTTACGGTCATTTTGTATCATGAGTTAATGACTCGTCAGTCGCAAGTTCTCTGACTTTTTGACAATTAATTGAAAGCATAGATTCTTCTCCTAAAAAAGGAGAAAAGCCCATGCAAAATTACATTGACCTGGCTTTGAGTGATTTTCGAA
>SCST01000009.1 GCA_004299465.1 Methylovulum sp.
ATGTCCAGATACTGGGGCGCACACGCTACTGGTTAAGGTATCAATTACCGGAACGCTATATACGCAAGAATTCATTACCGTTATGTATCGGTCAAAAACAGATCTGGTATATATTGCGCTTGATCACGCCGGACACCAATGTCCGCTTTGACCATTGCGCGAAACCCGAATTTGACAGCTGGCGCTGGGTGGATTACTGGGAACCGCTGAACGATGTCGTGTACTTCAAGCGTAAGGTCTACCAAAAAGCAATGAGCGAGCTAGGCGTTCTTCTCGCGACTAACGGCATACCCGTTAAGGCTGAGGGTTATCCTGCTAAAAAAAATAAAGCCAAGAAGGCTAAATCCTAAGCTTAATAGCCTTCCGTATCGGTCTGCAATCCCACCAATCGCCCAGGCAACCTGGTAATTTCCGTTGCGATATGTCCGTCGGCATGCAGTTGTATTAAACGGTATGCCGGCGACGTATCGTCGAGGCTGAACTCCCGGCTTCCGGGCTTAAATTGAAAGCAGGTTGACGGCGTACCTAATACGCGAACCGCCCCCGTTGTTTTATCCATCTCCTGGTGAATATGCCCATTGACAATCAGCTTGGCTCGCGGGTATTTGCCGATCACCGCCAAAAACTCACCGCTATTTTCTATCATCATCGTATCCATCCAAATGCTATCCGTCTTCAGGCAATGGTGATGCACGGCGATCAATGCGTATTTGTCCAGATTAGCTTGCAGGCAGTCTTCGAGATAGGCCAATTCCGCAGCCGCCAAACGCCCCCCGTCCGCCCCCGGAATCTGGCTGTTCAGGACGATAATTTGCCAATCATTCAAAACCAGGTGTTTGCGGCAATTGATCAGCCGGGTATTAAAAACCTGCTGCATCAAGGCATCATCATCATGATTGCCGGGCAGGCAAAGACAGGGTATATCGAGTGCTGTCAGCTTGTCCAAAATATACTGGTAACTTTCGATGACCGGATCTTGAGCAAGGTCGCCGGTAAGCAGGATTAAATCAAACGAGCGATGCCCGGCAAAAGCCAGTGCCAGCACCGCATCAAAATAATACGCCGTATTAAGCCCCAACAATGTCGCATCCTGGCTGGCAAGGATATGTAAATCCGTTATTTGCAATATTGACAGGCAATCGGAGGGCAGGCAGGCAGGCAGGTTCGTCATCGTCAGGACTATTCCAGGTCTTTGCAAAGCACTTTAGAGTTTCTTTGCGGGTTATAAAGCACCTTTAGCGGTTCGGGAAGGCTATCAATATCTGACGACAAAAATCCCCGTTCGATAAACCAGTGCATGGTTTGCGTCGATAACACAAACAACTTTTTCAGGTTGAGCTGCCTGGCTTTACGGTAAGCATAGTCTAAAAGACGGTTAGCGCGAGCCGAACGCTGGTATTCAGGATGCACGGCGAGGCATGCAAGCGCTCCGAACTGACGTTGCGGGTTCGGGTGCAGCGCGATACAGCCGATAATCAGCCCGTCACGCTCAATGACAATATAATCGGCGATTTCCGTTTCAATTTTTTCCCTGGAACGTTTCGCGAGGATGCCTTGCTGTTCCAACGGCTTGATCAATTCCAGGATACCGCCTATATCGTTCAAAGTCGCAGGGCGCAATTCTTCATACGGCGTTGAACTGATCAAGGTGCCGATGCCGTCACGCGTAAACAATTCCAGCAACAACGCGCCATCCTGGCTTCGATTAATAAGGTGCACACGCGCTATGCCGGATTGGCAAGCTTGGATGGCTGCCTTAAGCGGCTGGCTGACCGACTCCTGCAACTGGGGATAGCGCTCCAGAAAAGCACTGACTTCGGCGGTGGTCATTTGCTGAACCTGTTCGCCGCTGTCCGGGTTGCAACAGTTTTGTTCCGTCAATAAAACCAGCTTTTCAGCCTTTAACGCGATAGCGACGGCAGTGGCTACCTGTTCAGCGGACAGGTTAAAAATCTCCCCGCTGGGCGAATAGCCTATAGGTGAAATCAACACCATATTGTCCTGGTCGAGCTGCTGGTGAATGGCTACGCTGTCGATACGGCGCACTTCGCCGGTATGGCAATAATCGACGCCATCAATAACGCCCAGCGGCTTGGCGGTAACAAAATTGCCGGAAGCGACTTTTATTTTAGCGCCCGCCATCGGCGAGTTCGCAAGTCCCAAGGACAGCAAAGCCTCAATCTCCACACGCACCAACCCTGCCGCTTCCTTGACGCACTGCAATGCCAGATCGTCGGTAATACGCAAATTATTATTAAAACGCGGCTCAGCATTCAATTTATTAAGACGCTGGTCGATTTGCGGGCGTATGCCGTGCACCAGCACCAAGCGAATGCCTAAGCTGTTGAGCAGCGCAAAATCATGGACATGATGATCGAAATCATCAGCCAACACCGCCTCGCCACCGAAAGAAATAACAAAGGTTTTGTTACGGTGGGCGTGGATATAGGGGGATGAGGCCCTGAACCAGTTGACGAATTCGTTTTGTAATATCATGGTGTTTGTAGGGTACGCACATCGCCACAGAGGGTATCGCGTACTTTTTCTAATTATCCCAACCCGAAAAAGGTACGCGGTGTGGGCCTACTTGGCTTCGCACAACAGATAGCGCCTTACCGTGCTTAATCAGATTGTATTTATACCGTCATTGCGTACAACGGCTTGGAGGGTTCCGGTACAGGGTCGCCGGATTTATAGCAAGCCGTAATCCATGCCGCCATCGCATCGTGCAATTCTATAATCGCTTCTCCCTCCGTGCGTCCCCAGGCGTTACATCCCGGCAAATCAGGGGCCAAAGCAATATAACCTTCGTCTTCATCGCTCCAAAAAATCTCAATCGGGTATTTGTTCATGATTTTCACCGTATTTGTTAAGCATCACCGCCAATTGTCTGGCCTGATAGGGCAAAATAAATTTGACTTTTATTTTTATGAATTTGCACTGCCGAAAAAGTGCCGCCTAACTACTTTCGCGATTGCCAATAATGCGGCTGTTTTCTCAAGTGCATGACGGCAATGATTTCTATCTGTGCCAACTTTGTCCGAAAAATGAGCGCGTAAGGGAAATGTAGTAGCCGACACTTTCTGACATCATCCTCTATTTTTCGATACAACAACGGGTTGCGGCAAACACGATTGATCGCATCATCCATCGCCTCGATAAACCGCTTTTCTAACCCCGCTTGTTGCTGCTGGTAAAACATAATCGTTTGTTCCAATTCCTCGCGTGCTTGAGGATGCAGGAAAAATTTCATAAATAACGCTGTTTCAGCTCGTCCATCACTTTTTCGCCATCTATCAAAATCGCTGGATCAGCATCAATTTCCTTACAGCGTTTCTGGATTTCTTGCCGCCATGCTTCTGAAACAATAAAGTCTTCTTCGTAATCCAGACTTTCCAGCAGTATTTCCGCGATTTGCGCCCTTGATGCCGGGGCCAGTTTTAGGGCTTGTTCGGTAAGGGTTTCTATGTTCATTTCCCACCTCTAATCTTGGTTCAACGTGGTACGCATCGCGTACCATTTTCAAAGTGTTCCAGTTGAATTAGGTTCTAAAAAGGTACGTGTGTACCAGTACCCTACGTGGCTGCATGGGTTCACCATTACGCATAAAAACGCTTTACCACTCTGATGGATGAAACCACAACCAAGGCAATTTTACACGCATCGTCGAAACGAACCGCTTTCGGGTTATGCAGAACTGAAGCGATTAATTTCTCTTTATTTAGTCATTTTTAACCTTTATTGCCATAAATTTGTGCTGCCGTAGGTATGCACAGCGTACCATACTTGGCTAATTTGGAACGCGAAACGGGCTGATTGCAGGGTCTGGCCCATCGTATTCCAACACAATCCAATCATCGTCTTTATGTTCCTCTTCTTCCACAAATGCATTTTGAAGCGTATTCCCACGACTTAATTGGTTTTCAAAGAAATGAAGACATGAACGACTTGGATTAAGGGGATCTGATTTAAACCCATGTGCTTCAAGAAATAATTGAAGATCAATTTCTCCCGCAAGTAGTTCTGTTAATGCCCTTGTGGAAATTTTGATTGTTTTTCCTGACATATGGAATCCTCCAAAATTTGATCGCCCTGTCTTTCCATTTTTACTATCCAAGTGATGAATTGCGTTAGCTGGTGTGGCTTCTGGTTTAGGTAAATGTTTTAAGATTTGTTCAAGTGCGTTAAACGTTTTTTGGAATAGATGATTTTCACGTTCAGGATTCCAGTAAAGTTTAGGTTTGATGTTAATAGTGGTTTGAGGGAGAAATGTAACATGTGCCTCTTCGATGCGAAGTATCAAAACCCAAAGAATATGGGTATGTGTTCTTAAATAGTTTTCTACAATTTCTTGGCAGCTATAAGCACCATTAACATCAGATCGTTCGTTGAGGGCATCACATCTGCTATCGCAAACAATGATCCCCAGTGTTCCTGTGTAACCGCTTTTAATTAATTGTTGTCCCTTTTTTTGCAACGCATTTTTTAGCGGATTTTTGCTCGAATAGGGAATCGTGTAGCAAATATGACCACCACCGCCAAATCGCTTCTCGTTAGCATTGTAACGAATAGTGAAACGTACTTGGTTTTTATCGTAATGTAGCTTGTTTGATTTTTCTGGATTCCGAGCAATTTCGAGTAAAAATTCTCCTAGTTCAGCGGCTACAAATGTTTCTATTTCATTTTTAGGAGGCAACGTAAGGTAAACTTTTCGGTTACGATATTCTCCTTCTTCTACATATTCGACATCAATGTAAATGCCAGCAGCGTTATGTCCATTTTGTTGCAAATATTCTGAAACGGCTTGAGTAAACTCAAAATATGGATTTTTTTGGTGAAGGTCTCTATCTGAAACGGCTCGAACGTCTGTTAAAAACTCTAAATTTGATTGCTTATCTTGAAACAAAATATCAGGGCGAGTTTCTCCTCCGTGATTTTGTTCGTGCAATACAATCCCATATTGACAAAATGCAGAAAGAACAACAGTTTCCCATTCAGCCGCCAAACCTTCTGTTACATCACCATTTAATCGATCAACAAGGCTTTTCACCTGTTCCCGAGATAGACTTTTTGCAACTACTTCAACAGCTTTTTGTATATCTCGACGAACAAAAATCGCCATGTTAATTCTCAAATATCGTAGGATGGGCTGACGATAAGTACCTATGCAATAATTCTTCGGAGCTTTGATACGAGTTTTTTATTATAAACACCACTAAAAATAGATGCTTGTGTTGTTTTTAAAAATTCCGAAAAACTTTTGCACGACTACTTAGTAACCTATCAAATATGGCTGCAACATACAATGAGCTTTCTTACGTCAGCCCATCCTATATTCAATCTTTGACCAAATCCCGCCAAACCCTCAATCCAAATTATCCGTAACCGCACCCAACGAAGCCGAACTCACCAACTTGGCATATTTCGCCAA
>SCST01000532.1 GCA_004299465.1 Methylovulum sp.
GCCATTCGATAAAACCGATAGCAGTGCAATCAAAGTAAGCGTTGAATGAGTGAATGTCATAGAGGATTATTTTTTAATAACGTCTTTTCAGTCGGGTTTATTTTTGCTGCCAAATAATTGAGCGCGCAAAAACCAGTAAGCGCTTGTTTTTTATCGCATCATGAACACTTAAAACCTTGTTTACATTCATGACTTACGGTCCACTTCATCTCTTTTTGCATCACGATCAAAACTCATTCCAGTCGTCGCTGTTGTCACTTTTTGGCTTACGGGGGATAAATGGTTCTTTTGCTATGGCTCTTACCGGCAAGTTACTGTGCCCGATTGTTTTAACGGCGCGCGACGCACCCTTCGGACTGACTTTAAAAAAGCTGAGCAGCTTGCTCATCTGGACAGAATGGTCATGCATCGCGATACTGCCGGCCGCGGCTTGTTCCGCCAAAGCCGCGTTTTGCTGGGTAATATCATCCAGTTGAGAAACCGCCTGGTTAACCTGGTCAATACCCTCCGTCTGCTCTGCGCTGGCACCGGCAATTTGCGAAACCATTACGCCGACTTGCGCGACACTGTTGACAATTTCAGTCAATGCAATACCTGTTTCATTGACAAATGCAGTTCCCGCGCGAACTTTATGCACGCTGTCCTGAATCAATTCCTTGCTTTGTTGAGCGGCATTTGCGCTGCGTTGAGCCAAGTTGCGCACTTCTTTTGCAACCACCGAGAAGCCAAGGCCTTGCTCTCCCGCCCTGGCCGCTTCTACAGAAGCATTCAACGCCAGCAGGTTGGTCTGGAAGGCGATTTCATCAATCACGTTAATAATTTCAGCAATTTCATTGCTGCTGTCATTAATATCCTGCATGGCAATGATGGCTGAATGAACTATCTCGCCGCCTTTTTTCGCCAATTGACCCGCCGAATGAACACCCTGATTGGCCTGTTGTGTACTCGCCGCATTATTCCTTACCGCAGTGGCAAGCTCTTCCATGCTGGCGGCAGTTTGTTCCAGGCTGGCCGCTTGTTGTTCGGCGCGCTGGGACAGGTTGTCATTACCGCTGGCTATTTCCTTGGATGAACTGTCTATAAAATCAGACGCATCCCTGATATGCAGGATAAACTCGCTCAATCTTGCCAGGGTGCCGTTGATATTATTCTTGCATTGCGCATAAACACCTTGATAGTCACTCGTGATCGCCGTGGTCAAATCACCTTGGGACATAGCTTCCATCACGCTATTAATATCGCTCAGCACACTGTCAATGACATCCGTTAATTCATTGATGCCGGACGACAATACCTTGGCGAACCCATGCTTGCCTTCCATATTGATACGGGCGCCCAGGTCGCCCTGTTTAACAGCCTGCACCAATTGTTCAATCTCCTGTTCAATGACAATGTCCTGCGTTCTATTTTGCCATTCCGCGACAAAACCGATGCATTCACCCGTATCATTAATAACCGGGCTGGTGATAACGTTAATATGCAGGCCTCCGATAACCAGCTCTGAACTCGATACTGCCTTTAAGTTTTGCAGCAAGGACCGTTGATGAGCCGGATCCTTGTAAAAACTATCGATATTTACGCCGATCAATTTCTCGGCATCGAAATGCGGCATCTGTTTACGAATCGCATGCTCTGCCACCTTGAACATGCAAACGACAGTGTCGTTCGCATAAATAATTTCAAAATCAGCGTTGGCCAGCATTACGCCGGATCGAACCTTATCCAGCGCCTGGTTAATCCGCATGGCCTTGGTCGCATCGTCCCTGGCTTGCGCCAACTCCAGATTCAAATTCACTTCCATCGAATACAAGCCGCGCTGGAAATCACCGATCAGGTCATTCCGGGTTAAGTCCTCAACATTGCCAAACCTTTTCTCGGCCAGCCGATAAAAAATACCGATGGTTTTATTGAACGTCGTCGTGACGCTGTACAGGGCGTTAAACCCTATCAGCGACGCAATGATGGTCGCTATGGCAACTCCGGCCAGCAGCGGATAGTCCTGGGCCAAAAACAACTGATGCATCCAGTAGAAAACAGGCGCTAATTGCACCGCCTGGGCAAGCACTATTTTTTTGCCTGGACCGATTTCCCTTATGGCTTTACGCAGCGCGGTGAATCCGGTTGGCCTTAAGGTGGCTTTGTTGTCATTCACCAGCCGGTATAACTGCTCGGCTTTTGCAATCTTTTCACGGCTGGGCGTGCGTCGAACCGACAGGTATTCATGGACCTTGGCATTTTTAAATACCGGGATCACATTGGCATCCACCCAGTAGTAATCACCGGATTTAGCCCGGTTTTTTACGGTACCCTGCCAGGGCCTGAGCATCTTTAGGGTCATCCATAAATCCTCAAAGGCGGCCGGCGGCATGTCGGGGTGACGGACGATATTATGGCTTGCACCGATCAGTTCATGACGGGTAAAGCCGCTGATAGCGACAAACTCGTCGTTGACGTAAGTAATCATTCCTTTTAAATCAGTTCGTGAAACCAGGATTTGCCCTTTTCCCATCGGGGTTTCCTGGTTAGTTACCGGCATATTGATTTTCATGAGTTATCTTCTGGTTTTTTAGTAAACACATCGGCAACTATTTAGCCCCTTGCTAAAGTTACCCTCTGCACTGTAGGGCGCGCCGTGCGCGCCGCCAACGGCTACGTACGTTACCCAAGTATCGGGAAAGGCGCGCTCGGCGCGCCCTACCTTTCTGTTTAGGTCATGGTACGTATCGCCGGCATTGCTCCACTGGCGATAAGCCGGAAACGCCCTCGTTACGCTTGGCCGGCCCGATTCCGGTCCGCACCTGTCATCGCTTCACCCGAACCGCCTTTCGCCTGTTCATGAAACAACATGAGCAGTTCGATAATCGGGTCATCCATCGCCAATGTTTTGATAATCCGTATGTCTTTAGTCTTCTGGCCGGCAAGATCAAGGAGATGCCCTTCTGGAAGCAACTGTTTTTGCGCATTCGTGACCATGCTCAATACCGGGTGCAAGCGGTCTTGCGAACTGACGCTGACGACAATGCCGATCTCGCCGGTATTGAGTTCTACGACACAGCCCGATGGATATATGCCGAGCGCCTGGATGAATTTTTCCACCAGGTGCGCATCGAATACGGTTTTTCCCGAGGTATAGAGGTACCTCAATGCCGCGACCGGCGACAGGGTTTCGGTGTAAAAGCGCTCCCGCGTCAGCGCTTCATAAACGGAAGCAATCGTTACCATGCGCACCAGTAAGCCGATTTCTTTTGCTTGCAATTTCTGCGGATAACCCTTGCCATCCATGCGTTCATGGTGGGAATGAACGATTTTTAGTACATCCACCGGGATTTCCGGCGTTTTAGCTAATACGGCAAGGCCATATTCGGTATGCTTTTCCATGATCGCGCGCTCGGCAGGCGTCAACGGCTGTTTTTTTGACAATATCCTGTCGGGGATTTGCACCATACCGACGTCATGCAATAACGCGCCCAAACCCAGCGCATACATTTTGTCTTTCGGAATGCCGATATGCTTGCCGAAAGCCAACGCCAAGATACCCACATTGACGGATTTACGCGCCAAGGTATCGTTCTTGTCTTTGCGCTGGATCAATTCGATCATCGCATGGCTGTCTTTGACGATGTTGACTATCAATGCCTGCACCACGCCCCTAACCTTGGGGTTATCGACACAGCGACCGAGGCGTACATCATTTAAAACATCGTTTAATATCGTTTGGCTTTCATCGTAGTGTTGTTTATAGCCGTTATTTTCATCGCTTTCGTTAGTGCTATCGCGGTTGGCCGGCAATTCGTCATCATGCGGTTCGCTGGGTATCTGGGCTGCCGGCGGGCTGATAACATCAACGCCTTTTTGGGTATCGATATAAACAAACTCACAGTATTCGCGTAAGGTATTGATTTGTTTATCCGATGTAATCAGGAGTTTTCGACGGAAAAAAGGCGCCTCCAGCCATTTTCGATCCGTACCGCAAATGAACATACCTTTTCGCAATTGTTGTACATTAATTTTTTTAGTCATTTTTCTAATGTAGGTAAGCCTAACTTCTGCTGCAGTTATTATTTATTTAATGGCCGGGTAGTTATGAGTGAATTTGCCGTCATGACTAAACTTTATTAAGTCGAAGTTATAATCCTGTGAACGAATTATTTGCTTGATTTTATAGGGCATTCCATTGATGTCGTGAACATTCAGCGCCAAGTCCAATAGCTGTTCGTTCATGGTTTCCTTGTTTTCATCACGAATTAACAGAACCTTGGGTTTAAGCCGGTCGCTTTTATTCTGTTCGACCACGATGCCAATTTCGCCGCTACTTAATTCAACCAAATTACCTTGCGGGTAAAAGCCGATACAATTAATAAATTGGATAACAAAGTTGGCCTCAAACTCGGTGTTCATCGCTTTAATCAGCCCTCCCAATGCCGTAAGATGCGGCCTGCCTTTTTGATAGACGCGGTCGCTGGTAATGGCATCATACGCATCGACAACGGCGACCATTTTGGTGAAGATCGTCAGCGAGGTTTTGTCGACACCTCTTGGGTAACCGGTGCCCACCAGATGTTCGTGATGGCCGTAGGCAACATCAATGGCACCCGGATAGATGTCCCGTGCAGACATTAAAATATCGCGCCCGAATACGGCGTGCTTGCGCATGATTTCCATTTCATGCGCTTCCAATGCCCCCGGTTTGTTCAGTATTTCAAGAGGAACCTTCATTTTGCCGATATCGTGCAGCAAGCCGCATAACCCAACACGGTTTAGCTCTTCAGTGGAAAGTTTCAGTTCGCGGCCCAATAAGATCGCTAAAATGCATACATTCAGGCTATGTTGCGCCGTATATTCGTCCTGGTGTTTAAGTTGCGTCAGCAATAACATGGCATCCGAATTTTCCAACACTTTATCAACACAATCGGAAACAGCTTCCTTAACCGCTTTGACACTTAACTGATTACCAAAACGAATGTCATCCATGACGGTTTTGATCAAATTGCTGGTGTGTTGATAAGTGCGCGCCGATTGCTCGAATGACCGGGCAAAGCTCAACTGTTTCGCGGCCTCTGTATTCCTAGTGGGGATGGCCCCATAACATTTTTTTTGCCGATAGACATCAATGAATACATAATCGCAAACGGCTTGAATCGCTTGAATATCCGCCTGGGTTTTAATATCAAATCGATCAAACAAAAAAGGCGATTCTTTCTCAAGCGTTTCCAGCCGGCAAACGCACATGCCTATGCTCAGTTCATAGACATGGATCCTGATTATTCCTTTTTCTCTCTTTGACATGGTTAATCTCGTCTCCTCTTTTATGGGTTCTTTTGTAAATCCGGATAATGTTAAGAAATACCGGTCCTTGAATCGAAACATCAACAAGGCGCGGCTTGGCATTTGAATATCGAACGGCAACAGCTAACGTGGGCAAATATGTAGATCCGGTAGCGCCTGTCAACTATCGTCACGGCGAATTTGAACAACGATTATTACAAAACCGGCTTATAGAAAGCGTCAGTGGATTGAAAAGCTGGAGGACAAGCAAAAAACCACTGCCATGTTGCACGGGTATGACTTGAACGAGGAGGCACTGCTGTAAGCGGGACTGACGTCCATTGACTGCATGGGAGCCGAGTTGCTTTAGTTTTAACAGGATGAATTTAGCTTCATCCTGTTCTGATGGCACCAGAATCCGTCATTGATGCCGGGCTTTCCATAGGAAAGCCACACTTCACTGGAAGATTACCGCTGAATGCGGATGATATAACGAAATGTGTCGAGGCTCTCGGCGAATACTGTAAGTTTCCGCGAAAACGACCAAGACAACTCATGCGACGTGCCGGGCGATACCGGATATCCACCATCCCTTTGGTAGCGATTGCATCCTTGCGCCATTTGATATGGCGTCAACCGAATAAGCCTTGCCGGCTTAAAACGAAGGGCGCTATATTAACCGGATATTTCCTCATAAGCAATGCAGCCTTTCTAATAATTCAGGGCAATCGCTTTCGGACTTTAAATTTATTAAAAAATCGTAACGACTCAGCTCCTTGCCAAGTTACCTGAAGTTATACTCGCTCTTTGGCCTGTGTAGGGCGCGATACGTGGGGCAACGTGCCAATCCGTTGGCGCGCGCAGCACGCCCTACAACAGACACCTTGGACCAAAGTATACCTAGGGTTAAACTTTTCTGAAGGGGTGCTGAGTAGTTACAAAAAATCAATCATCAAAGAGCGCGATGCGTAGCCTGCATGAAATAACTTCGCAAGTTAAGACCTGGCAGGTTTTAAAAACCTGCCAGGTCTGGGTAGAGCCAACGGAACGGTAAAGATGGGCAAAACCGCCTGCCCACCCTACAATACTACGATACTCCCGCACTGTAGAGACGGCACCGCAACCCCTTTACCAGATGCTGTGCGTAATCCATAAACGTAGCAATGCCACGTCTCTACACCATACACCACTAACAGGAAAATATAACCATGACTGACGACGAATTAAAACAACTGGTTGCCAGCTTGGCAATTAGCCAAAAAGAAACCGATAAACAATTTAAAGAAACCGATAAGCAATTCAAAGAAACCGGTAAACAATTCAAAGAAACCAGTAAGCAACTCAAAGAACTCGGCAAACAAATCGGTGGCCTAGGTAAAAAATTTGGCAGCTTTACCGAAGGTTTAGCCCTGCCTTCCATGACCAAAATCCTGCGCGAGCGATTTAAAATGGAAGTCATTAGTCCCAGTGTCCGGGTCAGTAAAAACGGCATCGATGCTGAAATCGATGTGTTGGCGTATGCCAACAGTGCAATCAATGAAGTCTATGTTGTCGAAGTCAAAAGCCATTTACGCGAGGAAGCAATTACCCAACTCAATAGTTTGATGGCGAATTTCAAGACCCTGTTTCCCGAACATAAGGACAAAAAACTTTACGGCATAATCGCTGCGGTGGATATGAGCGAAGCGCTGAAACAGCGGGTGCTGGCGGCAGGCTTTTATATGGCACGCATACAAGATGAAACCTTTAGTTTAGATGTACCCGATGAGTTTCAAGCGAAATGTTTTTAATGAAGTTTGCGCTGGTTTCCAATCTCCAGATTGAAAACCAGCCTAAATTGTCAGGCGTACAATATATACTTGATATAAACCAATCCAATCGCTGAAAAAACAATGGACATCAAAGACTACATGCAAGACCTCGGCCTCAAGGCCAGAACAGCCGGACGGGAAATCAGCCGAACCGAATCGGGCAAGAAAAACCTGGCGCTGCTCGAAATAGCGAAGGCGATCGATAGCAACCGCGAACTTCTGGCCCTGGAAAACCAGAAAGACCTGGCTGCCGGCAAACAAAACGGCCTGGACGCCGCCGCTCTGGACCGGCTGGCATTAACGCCTAAAGCCATTGAGACAATGATAGAAGGCCTGAAACAAGTCGCCGCCCTACCCGACCCGGTCGGCGAAATAACCGATTTAAGTTACCGGCCCAGCGGCATACAAGTCGGGCAAATGCGCGTGCCGTTAGGCGTCATCGGCATTATTTACGAATCGCGCCCCAATGTGACCGTCGATGCGGCGGCGCTGTGTCTTAAATCCGGCAACGCCTGTATCCTGAGAGGCGGCTCGGAAGCGATCCATTCCAACCAGGCGATAGCGGCCTGCATCACGCAAGGGCTGGAAGCTGCGGGTTTGCCGGTTTCAGCTGTGCAGGTCGTCGCGACCGCCGACCGCGCCGCGGTGGGCGAACTCATCACGATGAAGCAATATGTCGACGTCATTGTACCCAGGGGCGGCAAAAGCCTGATTGAACGCATTTCCAAAGAGGCCAGCATTCCCGTCATTAAACACCTGGACGGTATTTGCCATGTTTATATCGATGACAGCGCCGATATTGACAAAGCCGTCGCGATTGCCGTCAACGCGAAAACGCACCGTTACGGTGTCTGCAATGCGATGGAAACCTTGCTGATCGCAGAAAACATCGCCGTCCGGGTATTGCCGTTGCTGGCAAAAATTTACCTCGGAAAAGGCGTTGAATTACGCGGCTGCCTTAAAACCTGCTCGCTGATTCCAGAGTGCATCAGGGCAACGGAACAAGACTGGCATACCGAATACCTCGCGCCGATTTTATCCATCCGCATTGTTGACGGCATAGACGAGGCGATGGCGCACATCAACCACTACAGCTCGCAGCATACCGAAGCCATCGTCACCGAAAACTACACGCTGGCCCGGCGTTTTCTGCGCGAAATCGATTCCAGCTCGGTCATGGTCAATGCCTCGACGCGCTTTGCCGACGGCTTCGAATACGGCCTGGGCGCGGAAATCGGCATCAGCACCGATAAGCTGCATGCGCGCGGCCCGGTCGGCTTGAAAGGCCTGACCTCATTAAAATTCATCGTGCTGGGCGACGGCCACATCAGGCAATAACGATGATAGGCATTTTGGGCGGCACGTTCGACCCGGTTCATTACGGGCATTTGCGTGTCGCGCTCGATGTTAAAGAGATTTTCGGCCTAACCGAAGTCCGCTTAATCCCCAGCGCTATTCCGCCGCATCGGGAACAACCTGCCGCAAGCGCACTGATGCGTAGCGAGATGTTGGCACTAGCCGTCAAAAACCAGCCGGGTTTGCGCGTGGACGCGCGGGAATTAGACAGGCCGGGCGCATCCTACATGGTCGATACGCTGTATTCATTGCGGCAGGATTTCCCAGCCCAGGCCTTATTGCTGTTTATCGGCACGGATGCCTTCAACCATTTAACCGACTGGTATCGCTGGCGGGATTTGTTCGACTACGCGCACCTCGTCGTAATGACTAGGCCGGGCATCACGATGCAAAAAATCGATGGTTTTTTTAATGGCCGGCTGGCCCGGAATAAACAGGAACTCGCGCAAGCCATTGCCGGAAAACTGTTCTTCCAAACCGTCACGCAACTCGATATATCGGCGACGGCAATCAGGCGCATGATTGCGGAAAAACAAAACCCCGGATTTTTATTACCTGATGCAGTCATAGCCTACATCAAGCAAAACAAGCTTTACGAGACCGAAGAAACGTAGCCGCAGAGTGCTGGCGCGTTTAGTGGACAATAAACGCCTGAATCTGGCATCATGCGGCCTCAAGACACCTGTATTCCACATGGTTGAGACAACCCTACCAAGGTAAAAAAAGCAATGAGCACAAACCCCCAATGCCCGGCATGCGGTTCAGAATTCACTTATGAAGACGGCAG
>SCST01000533.1 GCA_004299465.1 Methylovulum sp.
ACGCCTGTCGATTATGCACGCATCAGTTCGCATTTTGACGCCAACCGCAGGCATCCGATACTTAACAGGATCCGCGCCCATAAAGGTGTCGATTATGCCGCCAGGACCGGTACCCCGGTAAAGGCGGCCGGCGACGGTAAAATTGCATTCATCGGCCGCAAAGGCGGCTACGGGCAAGTCATGATCGTCAAACATGGCGAGCATTATGAAACCCTGTACGCGCATCTTTCCGGCTTTAAAAAAGGTTTGCTGGACGGCGACCCGGTAAGGCAGGGCGACATCATCGGCTATGTCGGGCAAACCGGCCTCGCAACCGGCCCGCACCTGCATTATGAATTCCGCGTTGATGGCGAGCACCGCAACCCGGAACGTCAGGCTCCCCGGCATTTGATGACGCTAAACGGCCGTTTGCTTGCCGATTTCAAGACACAGGCGCATCCCGTTTTGGCGCAGCTATACTCAGCCAAGGCGCAAACCCTGCTGGCAAAAAACCAACATAATACGGACTGAAGCGCATGCCTGAGTTCTATATCGGCCTGATGTCAGGCACCAGCGTCGATGGTATAGATGCGGCGCTGCTTGATTTCAGCGACGGCAAGATCCGGCTGGTCGATTTTGAATACCAGCCGTTCCCGGATGAAATCAAAACCGCCATCCAGCGGCTCAGCCATCCCGATGCATTGATCTCACTGCAAGACTACGGCGCGCTGGACAGTCGGCTAGGCGATTTATTCGCAGCAGCCGTCCATGCCTTACTTGCCAAAACCAACATACCGGCCGCATCGGTCAGCGCCATCGGCAGCCACGGGCAAACCGCTTATCATGCTGCCGACAAAACGCAGCCTTTTTCGCTGCAAATCGGCGACCCCAACATTATCGCCGAAAAAACAGCCATCACGACAGTAGCCGACTTCAGGCGCAGGGATATTGCCGCGAACGGGCAAGGCGCACCGCTGGTCCCCGCCTTTCACCAGGCCGTATTCAGTGACCCTGGCCAACACCGCTGCATCGCCAATATCGGCGGCATTGCCAATATCACCGTCTTGCCTGCTGGATCATCAGCGCCTGTTACCGGTTTTGATACCGGCCCCGGCAATACCTTGATGGATCAATGGATACATCGGCATCAAAACCATGCTTACGACCAAAATGGTGCATGGGCAAAAACCGGCACGATTGACAATAACTTAGTCGCGCAATTAATGCAGGACATGTATTTTAAAGCTGTAGCGCCTAAAAGCACCGGCAAGGAATACTTTTCACTGGACTGGCTTGAGCAAAACTGCGCCATCGATAATTACCGGCCCGAAGACATTCAGGCCAGCCTATGCTATTTAACGGCGACAAGCCTCTGCGCTGCGATACGGCAATACGCACCGGCAACCGGGCAAGTCTTGATCTGCGGCGGCGGCATTCATAACAGTTATTTGCTGGAACTGATCGAACGGGAACTCATAGCGCAAAAACTGTCTTGCCAGCTTGCATCAACCGAGGTCTGCGGCATACACCCTGATCATGTCGAAGCGATGGCTTTTGCCTGGTTGGCCCGGCAAACCATCAACCATCTGCCGGGCAATCTTAAGGAAGTAACCGGCGCAAACCGCGCCGTTATACTGGGCGGGATTTACCAGTAGAAATGGCGCGCGATACGCCCTACGCAGAAAAAGAAGAACCGCAACCGCAGGTCGTCGTTGCATTAGGATTCCTGATAACAAACTGCGCGCCGGATAAGTCTTCTTTATAATCGACCTGGGCGCCCGTCAGATACTGGATACTCATCGAATCAACCAGCACGGTCACACCCCCGTTAACTACGCAGGTATCATCATCATTGACTTCCTCATCAAACGTAAAGCCATACTGAAAGCCTGAGCAGCCCCCGCCCGTCACATAAACCCGCAGCTTAAGATTATCGTTACCTTCCTCGGCGATTAACTCACTCACCTTGGCAGCAGCGTTGTCAGTAAAAATTATTGGATTAGTCATAAACTGGAACACACTATAAATGAAAGCAGATTCGATTATGACTATACCCAGCAATTTAGTCAACATTCCAACAGACAAGCCGTTACCGCTAAAGCCACTTATCACATAAAAAACTTTTAAAAGTTATATATTGCATAAGTTTCCGGCTTGTACTACACTTTCCACGGTAAGCATAGGCTTACAGCGCTGCCCGATGATTATGCGGCAGCGGGACTTACCTGGATAACCTATTAAAATAATAACACCGGAGACAATCATGACTGAAACACAGGAAACAACCAACGCGACCTTATTCGAGCAACTCGGCGGCGCTGCTGCTGTTGATGCCGCGGTAGATATTTTTTACCGCAAAGTGCTGGCTGATTACCGCATTAACCGTTTCTTCGATAACGTGGATATGGAACAACAAGCCGCCAAACAAAAAGCCTTTTTAACAATGGCTTTTGGCGGGCCGCACAACTATACCGGCGAAGACATGCGTAAAGGACACGAACGCCTTGTCAGAATGGGCCTGGATGATAGCCATTTTGATGCCGTCATGGAACATCTTGGCGGCACATTACAAGAACTGAATGTGCCTGAAGCGCTGATCGCGCAAGTTGCCGCGATTGCCGAAAGCACCCGTAACGACGTATTGGGCCGATAATTAAACCGGGTGGAGTAACATGCTGAACATCACACTGGGTGAATCTAAAATTGCCTGCCAAGCTAATGAAACCGTACTGGATGCCTTATTAAAGGCGAATATTCAAATACCTTACGGCTGCCGGCAAGGCGTTTGCCAATCCTGTTTAATGCGCAGTCTTGATGCAACTCCACCTGTTACGGCGCAAGCCGGGCTTAAAGATACCCTGCAAAAACAAAACTACTTTCTTGCCTGCCGCTGCCATCCTGAGCAAGACATGAAAGTCGCCCTGCCTGACCAGCAAGGCGCATTGATTGAAGCCGGCGTAATCAAAAAACAGCAATTGTCGCCGGAGATCATACGCCTGGTCTTGCAATACGACGCCGAGCTGACTTTTTTTGCCGGCCAATTCGTTAACCTGCAACGATTTGACGGCTTGATGCGCAGCTATTCAATTGCCAACAGCCCGCAATACGATAAAACCCTTGAATTCCATATTCGCCGTTTACCAAACGGCCAATTCAGCAACTGGGTGCATGATGAACTGGAACCCGGTGCAAAATTAACACTTACCGAGGCGCAAGGCAGTTGCCATTACCTGCCCGGACGCGCAGAACAGCCGCTGCTATTAATCGGCACGGGCAGCGGTCTGGCGCCGCTCTACGGTATC
>SCST01000534.1 GCA_004299465.1 Methylovulum sp.
GCGCTTGCAATTCCGGATTGATGTGGCCGGTTTGCTGCACCCAACTTTCGATACTGCCTTCAGGAGGAGGTTGCACGGCATCTAAACGTGCGGGCTGAATGCCGGTTACGGCATCGCCGGTTAATTCACGCAATTTTTCCAGTGCAATACGGGCATCGTTGTCGCTGTCGATCAGGTTAGTGCGCAGTGTCTCGGTATGGGCCTGTAATTCATAGAGATCGGTAACCATCGCCAGTTGGCGTGCATGCATCGCTTTAACCCGCTCCAGCTGTTTTTCAGTGGAGCTTAGCTCGGCGGCGATAATCTCGCTTTTGTCCGCGGCCTCCAATGCATCCATATAACGCTCAATAAGATCGGCAATCAGTTTTTGGTGGGCCGCGAGCAGTTCCTCTTCGCTTTGTGAGGTCAGTGATTGTTGGCTCTTCATCAGCAAATAAGCTTGCAGGTCGAACAATGGTTGTTGCAGGTTGATGCTGGCGCGCGTGCCGGGGTAATTTTCCGTTCCGACGCGGTCACTATGGAATTGGTTAAGTGAATAGTTGCCGACGACACTGACCTGCGGCAGTAATTTGCCAAAACTCTGGTCTTCGCGGGCTTTGGCAATTTCCAATGCATATTCGCTACCGCTGAGTTCCGGCGATGCCAGCACCGCGCGTTGATAAAGCGACATCAGGTCATCGGTGCCTGCCTGTGCGGGTAAACCGGATGTGAGGCCCAGCAGTAAAAAAAGTGTGCGATGCATGGCTTCAATCCTCGATCAGGGAGCGGGCGAATATATTACTGAGAGGCTGCATCAGGTATTCAAAAAATGTGCGGTCGCCGGTATTGATCAATACTTCGGCCGGCATTCCCGGCAGCAGTATTAAGCCCCGCTGCCGCAGATCATCCAGCCCGGTTTTATCGACTTCCACCCGCGCCAGGTAATAACTGACCTGGTTTTTTTCATCGGTGAGCCGGTCGGCGGATAAGGCTATCAAACGGCCCTCAATCTTCGGTGTCTGCGCGCTTTTAAAGGCACTGAAACGAATGCCGGTAGTTTGCCCGATATGGACGCGGTCTATATCATTCGGTGAAACCTGCGCTTCGATAATCAGGTTTTCCTGTTGCGGAACAAGGTCCAGGATATGTCCGCCCGGCGCGATGACGGCACCCAGTGTGTGTACGGTCAAGCCCAGCACCATGCCGGATTCCGGCGCCTTAATGACCGTGCGGGTGACGGTGTCGGCCAGCCATTGGGTTTTTTCGCGTAATTCCGAAAGTTCAGCCTGTACTTTACTCAATTCATCGATGACTTCGCGCTGGAATTCTTTTTCAATTTGCAGGATTTTTAATGCGATTTCGCTGATTTGCGTTTGCGCCGTGGCAATATTGGCCGTGAAATCGCCTTCGTCGCCCTGGGCTTGCGCCAGGCGCCGCTCCAACTCGGTGACGGTTTGCTTTTCAACATAGCCTTCTTCAAGCATGGCGCGAAAGTCTTTTAAATCTTTATTGAAAGAACCAGCCAGGCTGTTGCGGCTGGCTTTTTGCGCCTTAATGCCTTCGATCTTGGCGTACAACTGCCTGCGCTGTTCTTTCAGGATTTCAATCTCACCATCACGGGAATGATGGCGTACAGCGAAAGACTGATCCTGGACGCGAATGGCCTCCTGCGCGCGCGGGTCGTCGTGTTCGTCGGTTAACACGCCAGGGTAAGTGACTATTGACTTGCCGTCTCTTTCAGCAGTGAGCCTGGCTTCACGGGCCAAGGCAGAGAATAACTGTCCGCGTAGCGTTTCCAATTGCGCGCGCGATGAGGTGTCTTCCAGCTCCATCAATACCTGCCCTTTGCTGACGGTATCGCCGTCACGGACATGGATAGCCTTGACGATCCCGCCTTCAAGGTGCTGTACGGTCTTGCGATAGCCTTCCACGGTAACGCTGCCGGGCGCTAATGCGGCACTGCCCAGCGGCGCCAATACGGACCATGCGCCAAAAAAGCCGAACATCAGGATGACCATGACATAACCGATTCGCCTGATCGGGCCGTCGTCGGCAAAGCGGCTGATGTCGATGTCGGAGGTATCGGTCTGTTTAGTGAGTAGACTCATGATTGCAATCCTTGTGCCTTGGGCATAGCGGCTTGTTGAGGGCGTTGGTTGAGTTTTGCCAGGATTTCATCACGCGGCCCATCCAGTACCAATAAACCTTCGTTTAATACCATAATTCTGTCTACCAGGCCTAGAATACCGACGCGATGTGTGATGACAATGACGGTACAGCCGCGCTGTTTAAGCCCTGATAGCGCGAGCGCGAGCGCTTGTTCGCCCTGGTCATCAAGATTTGAATTGGGCTCGTCCAGCACAACGAGCACCGGTTCGCCATAAAGCGCCCGCGCTAGGCCGATACGCTGTCTTTGTCCCGCGGACAGCGCACCGCCAGTGCTGCCGATTTCGGTGTCGTAACCTTGCGGAAGATGCAGGATCATGTCATGCACGCCGGCCGCCTGGGCGGCTGCGACAACCTTATTGGCATCCAGTTCGCCAAAACGGGAGATATTGTCGGCAATCGTGCCGTCGAACAGCTCGACATCTTGTGGTAAGTAACCGATATGGGCGCCGATCATACCGCGATCAAACTGCGTCACATCGGCCCCATCAAGGCGAATAGCGCCGCCGGCAACCGGCCAGATACCGAGCAAGGCGCGGGCAAGGGTTGATTTGCCTGATGCGCTGGCGCCAATCAGCGCAACAAAGGTACCGGTATCAATAGCAAAGTTAAGCCCCTTGAGTACCGCTACTTTAGAACCGGGCGGTACAACCACGGCCTGTTCGGCGCGGAGTGCGCCTTTCGGTGCAGGTAATGGCATGCGCTCTGCTTCAGCGGGGAATTGCGCCAGCAAGGTGTTGAGCCGCTCATAGGCGGTGCGCGCGCTTAAAAACTGTTTCCAACTGCCGATCATTAAGTCGATAGGTGCCAAGGCGCGGCCCAGCAGGATAGATCCGCCGATCATAACGCCCGGGCTGATTTGCTTGTCAATAGCCAGCCAGGCGCCTAATCCCAGAACCAGCGACTGAACAGTAAGCCGGTAGGTTTTTGATAATGCGGCAATCAATCCGGCTTTTTCGCTGGCGGTCGCCTGCAGCATAATGAGGCGTTGCTGCTTATCTTTCCAGCGCGACATTAAATCGGGCAACATGCCCAGGGCATGAACGACTTCGGCATTCCGTAAATTGCGCGCAGTAATATTAGAGCTTTCCACGGAAACCCGGTTGGCCTGTTCCAGGTCATCATGGGTGGCGCGTTCATTCCAGATAGCCAGTAAAATCAGCAGGACTGCGGAAATAATTGCGACCAGGCCGAAAGTGTAATGAAACAGGAACAGCAAGCCGATATAAACCGGCAGCCACGGCGCATCGAAGAATGCAAACAGGCCGTTGCCGGTCAAAAATTGCCGTAAAACCAGCAGGTCGCCCAATGGCTGCGCACTGGTTTTGCCGCCGCTTACCAGGGATTGCCGGAACAGCACCCGATAAAGCCGTTCGTTAAGCAAGACATCGAAACGGGCGCTTACCCGTATCAATATTTGCGAACGCACCCATTCCAGCGCGCCGAGCATTGCAAACAGCACGACCGCCAGTAATGTCAGCATGAGCAATGTCGACGTGCTGCTGCTGCCCAATACCCGGTCGTAGACTTGCATCATGTAAATGGAAGGGAACAGCATCAACAGGTTGATGAACAGGCTGAAGATAGCGGCTGACTGGAATGATTGGCGGCAATGATGGATCGCTTGGGCGAGTTCTGAAGCAGGTAAACGCATAGTAGACTTCCTGGTTAATAAAAAACAAGCGCCGTGAGAGGCTTGTCGAGTGGCAATTCTACAACATGAGTGCTTAAGCAATCCATACTGTACTGATACTTGGGGGCGTCTGGATTAGAGGGTTAACAAAATAAGCGGTTGATGCATGATAGCGATGATGCGTACAAGTTGTTTAACATGTCGTTTCTTCAAATTGAATTTTGATGCGGAGGCAGGGTAAGCCGGTGTCCGTTTATGCCGCGGGCTTGGGCGTTGACGCAAACCTGCTAAGATAAAAAAACCGATAAAAAAACCCGCCATAAAGGCGGGTTTTCCTAGTTGATGTAATGAGTGACCGGGATTTAATTACCCATCCAGATTAATTCAACGCGACGGTTCAGCGATCTTCCCTCTTCGGTGCTATTGTCGGCAACCGGCTGGCTTTCACCATAGCCTCTTGCCGTCAAGCGGTTGCTGACGCCTTTCAATAGCAGGTAGTCGACGACAGATTGCGAACGTCTTTGCGATAATCTCATGTTATATGAGTCGCTGCCTTCGCTGCTGGTATGTCCGTGAACCTCAATATCGTCTTTTTGAGGGTAATTGATAAGATTTGCCGCGACGGCATCGAGAATGCTCATGGCATTCGGCGTCAGTTCTGCTGAATCATATTTGAAGTTAACGCCTTTCAGTTCGAGGCTGACAGGGCAACCCTGATTGTCGACTTTGCTGCCGCTGATTGTTGCCGGGCATTGGTCTATGCAATCGTTGATGCCGTCAGCGTCAGAATCCAGTGTGGAACAATCCGGTGCTGCTGCAACCGGTGTTGGCGCAGGAGTGGGGACTTCGAATTTCTCGGCTTTGGGTTTCGGTCCCAGTGGAATCACGAAGCCGACATTAACGGTCATGTCGTGAAATTCGTCGGTGCTGCGGCCGAATGTGGTGTCGAAATTGTTATTGTAACGGTAACGTACATCGCTACGTAACAGGAAGTTGTCGTGCAATTCGTAGGTAAAGCCGGCGCCGGCTTCGCCGATGAACGATGCATCTTCAATGCCGCTAACGCGGGTATTCATGCCGCCTATGCCGATTACGGTATAAGGTGCGAAGGCGTTACGTGAAAAGAAATACTGCACATCGGCCGTCGCGCCGGCCAGTTGCCATTCTCCTGTCGTACCCGGTTTCTTGTCAAAGCCCTGGTAAAAACCTTTCAGCTCGACATTAAAATGTTGGTCAATCATTTTGCCGACGCCCATGCCGCCGCCCCAGCCGTCTTGTGCACCGCGATCGCCGCCGGTGTTGATAAAGGTGGCGAACGGCGCGACATACCATCGCTTGTCTTGCGGTTCCACGGCGTGGGCGAACGGTAAAGCGCCCAGGCTGGTCAATGTGGCGGCAGCCAATAGGTGTTTTTTTAGCATAATATTTTCCTTATTTATAGATAAAGGGTAGGTCATAAAAAATAAATGTACTTCTTAGTCCGTTGATTATAGTCGCAGGCACAAAGCCTCAACATCCTGGGTTTACTGTCAAAAGAGAGCAATCTGTAAGTTATGAGATGTGGCGGGAATAAATCCGGCAAAGCATCCGTTTGTCCAGCTAAGTGAAAAACATGCATCCACATTGATGTGGCTAAGCACAACTCCAAGCCTGAAAATTATAGTCGATATAACGAGTTAATCAAAGTTTACGGCTGCGGGGTCGTTGCGGATTGTTTTGATTGTTTGAACAAGTACATGCTTTAGTCAATTTGAGGCAACGGCTCAACCGACAAGCACAGTGGAACGCTGGTGTCCAGGTAATATAAGATTTTCCTCAAGTTATCCGGGCTTATCTGATTCATCCGCGTTTTGTTTTTATAACGGCTGGGTCGTTACATTTGAGGTAACTATTCAGAGCCTTGCCTGACGCGCGTGCCGCGCGCGCCTTCTCCGGCGCGTGGGTAAAACGCGCCAGTCCGTTGATGGCGCGCGCAGCACGCCCTACAGCAAGGGGCTGAATAGTTA
>SCST01000535.1 GCA_004299465.1 Methylovulum sp.
TACCAGGATGACGAAAAACAAAACGCCGAACAGCCAGCCGCCCGTCATCGTGCCGAAAGCAATCGGCAGGGTCTCAAAAATCAGGCCGGGGCCAGAACCCGGATTCAGGCCATTGGTAAATACGATAGGAAAAATAATAATGCCCGCCAATAACGCGACCACGGTATCAACGGCCGCGATCACGACGGAGGTTTTCGCAATCGATATGTTTTTCGGCAAATAGGAGCCGTAGGCCATGACACAGCCCATCCCGAGACCGAGGCTGAAAAACGCCTGCCCCATCGCGATTAATATCGCGTTACCGCTCAGTTTGCTGAAATCCAGGCTGAACAGGAAATGGATGCCCTGAAAATAACCGCTGGTCGTCATCGCATACATGACGAGTAAGGTCAGTAAAATGAATAGCCCCGGCATCAAAAAGCGCACGGATTTCTCCAGGCCGTTATCGACGCCGCGCGCGACGATCAGCATCGTTGCCGCCATAAACAGCGTATGCCAGAAAATCAATTGCATCGGACTAGCGATAAAATCACTGAACAATTGTTTTATCGCCGCCGCATCGGCGGCAAAAAAACTGCCGGCAAACGCTTTAAAAACGTAGGCCGACGCCCAGCCCGCTATCACGCTGTAATAGGACAGGATCAACAGGCCTGCCACCATGCCCAGCCAACCCACATACTGCCAGCGCTTATCGCCTCCGGCTTCTGCGCTTAAGGCCTGCATCGTGTTGGCGGGATTTTCGCGGCCACGCCTGCCCAGCATCGTTTCGGCAATCATGATCGGGATACCGATCAGCGCGACACACAACAAATACACCATCACAAAAGCGCCGCCGCCATTTTCCCCGGTGATGTAAGGGAACTTCCAGATATTGCCCAAACCCACCGCGGAACCGGTCGCCGCGAAGATGAATGCCGATCGTGATGACCATTCGCCATGTATTGATTTTTTTGTGTCTGTCATGTCGTCTGCCTGCTCTATTTAAGGAGTGCCTTAAAAACCCACTTTAATTGTTTTTTCGCGTAAAATAGCAAAATTATTCAGTTACGTCAGTTTTATTCCAAATATTATGGCCGATAAAAAGTCCAAAAAAGCCGCAGCCAAGCAAAACCCGACCATTGCCGTGAATCGTCAGGCCACGCATGAGTATTTTATCGAGGAGCGGTTTGAAGCGGGGCTTGTTTTGGAAGGCTGGGAAGTCAAAAGCCTCAGGGCAGGCCGAGTCCAGTTAAAAGAAAGCTATGTTGTCATCAAGCGCGGCGAGGCCTGGCTGTCGGGTGCGCATATTTCCGCATTGCTATCCGCATCGACGCATGTTAATCCCGACTCCATCCGCGCTAAAAAACTGCTGTTAAACCGCCACGAGCTCAATAAACTGATTGGTTCGGTAGAACGCAAAGGTTATACGCTGATACCGCTTTCGATGTATTGGAAAAACGGCCGGGCCAAACTGGAAATCGGCCTGGCGAAAGGCAAACAATTACATGATAAGCGCGCCTCGTCCAAAGACCGCGACTGGCAGCGCGAAAAAGCCCGTATCATGAAAAAAGCATAGAGGTTCCGCAATGAAGACACATCCCGACCTGCTTTGCGCAGAAAACAGCCTGCTGGTTGTTATCGATATACAGACCAAATTATCGGCAGTCATGCCGGAAGCGGCCGCCGCATCGATGCTCGCCAACACCGGTATCCTGGTCGATGCAGCCAGCTGCCTGAACATTCCGGTCATATTGACCGAACAATATCCTCAAGGCTTGGGCGCGACCGATACCGCGATAGTCCAAAAATTACCAGGGACTTTCCAGATTTTCGACAAAACCGGTTTTTCCTGCTGTGCCGCCGAAGGTTTCAACGAGGCGGTGGAAATCAGCCGTCGCAAACAAATCATCCTGGCCGGACAGGAAGCGCATGTCTGCGTGCTGCAAACCGCGCTGGAATTAATCTTTATGGGCTACCAGGTACATATCGTTGAAGACGCGCTGTGCTCGCGTAAAACAGAACACAAATTCTATGCCCTGCAACGCCTGCAACAACAAGGCGCTACGATCACCAACTATGAGTCCGTCCTGTTCGAATGGTTGAAAAATGCCGCCCATCCTGAATTCAAACGCATTTCAGGATGGCTACGTTAACCCCCTGTTTAGATTCGTTTATGCCGCTTACACCGTTTCTTGAAAACATAAAAAATAATACCGCCGTCAGTTTTGATGAAACCATCGCGGCAATTACTGAAAATTATCATTACCAGCCGACTGAATTCAGCAACGGCTTAGGTGATAACACACTGGTTAACAAAGCCGGCACTAACGAAGGTTCCTGCAGGATTTTCGCCTTTGCAAAGCTGCACGGGCTAAACCCGCAGCAAACCCTGAACCTTTTCGGCGATTTTTACAGGCGCGATGTTTTAAATAACCCGGACGGCAACGATCATCAAAATATCAGGTTGTTCATGCGCTACGGCTGGGAAGGCATTGCTTTTAGCGGTGTGGCGCTGACACCGCGTTAGCCGTGAGATACCCTATTAAATGAACCCCCTGAAACCAGGCCATAACTTATGAACACACCAGAGGCACTTTACCAATCAAGCTTATCCTCTCTGCCGCTTATTGCGCGCGGGAAAGTACGCGATATTTATGATATTGACGACCAGACCATGCTGATTGTAACCACGGACAGGCTATCCGCATTCGACGTCATCCTGCCCGACCCGATTCCCGGCAAGGGGCGCGTATTAACCCGCGTTTCCAATTTCTGGTTTGAAAAATTGCAAGCCATCATACCCAATCATTTAGCCGCCATTCCGCTGGAGCAGGTAGTGCCCGATGCCGCTGAACGCGCGCAGGTTGAAGGCCGCGCGATTGTCGTCAAGAAATTACGGCCATTGCCCGTCGAGGCGATCGTGCGCGGTTACCTGATAGGCTCCGGCTGGAAGGATTATCAAAAAACCGGCGCGATATGCGGCATACCCTTGCCGGAGGGTCTTGAGCAGGCGCAGCAATTACCGGAGGCCATTTATACGCCATCGACCAAAGCCGCCGCCGGCCAGCATGACGAAAACGTCTCTTTTGAAAAAACCGTTGAATTAATGGGACAGGCATTAGCCGGGCAGGTGCGCGATGCCAGTTTGAAGTTGTACACAGAGGCGGCCGCCTACGCCAAGACGCGCGGCATTATTATCGCCGATACCAAGTTTGAATTCGGACTCGATAATGACGGCGTTTTATACCTGATCGATGAAGCGCTGACCCCGGACTCGTCGAGGTTCTGGCCCGCCGATCAATACCGGGTCGGCATCAGCCCACCCAGCTTCGACAAGCAATATGTCCGGGATTACCTGGAAACGCTGGATTGGGATAAAACGGCGCCGGGCCCGTCTTTACCTGCCGATGTCGCCGAATTTTGCGCGGCCAAATACCGGGAAGCCGAGACCCGGTTGACGCAGGACACCTAGCTTAGTAGGGCGCGCGGCACACCCTACTCTGCCTTCAACAACCACATCCACGCAACCACCAGGAACATTTATGTACAAGCCCGTCACGCCATTGCTTGCGGCAGATACCTTAATCGAACTCATCGACCTGCCGGGACGGCCATTTGTGCTGATCGAGCGCGCCAATCCGCCTTATGGCTGGGCCGTACCGGGCGGTTTCGTCGATGTCGGTGAAACCTTGGAACAGGCGGCGATACGCGAAGCAAAAGAGGAAACCGGCCTCACCGTGAACCTGTCCGTGTTGTTGGGTTTGTACTCCAAGCCCGAACGCGACCCGCGCAACCACACCGTGACGGCCGTCTATATTGCTGAGGCAAGAGGCCTGCCCGTAGCGGCCGATGACGCCAAAAATTGCGGTATTTTTACTTTCGACAACCTGCCCGGCGAGCTGGCATTTGACCATGCCCAGGTTATCGCCGATTACCGGCGCTACCGGGCAACCGGCGAAGTCACGCCGTTACGTTGCTAAACCGGGAAGCAGGAAGGCATCCGTCACACTGGCCAATAACATCCTTTGTTAGTCAGCAAATTCCACACCCCCTTGTTTTTTGCCGCGACGCCATCGAGCAGGTCGGTCACTTTAATCAGCCCAGGCCAGCGTTCGCCGCGATAGTCAACCAGCGGCCCGATCTTGGTAAAATGTATGCCTGATGATGACAAAAAACGAAACCACGCCGGTTCCAATGTGCCGTAAAAATAATGGATGTCGTTTTCATGGCAGGCCCTGATCAAACACGCGATTAACGCAAAGCTGATATGCGGGAAAATGCGCCGTTCGTGCGACGTAAAATAATCCTGCTCATCGCAATCAACAGACACCGGCCTGTTCGATTCATTTTTTCTTTTTTTAAACGCTTTCGACACGCACAGCCTGGACGCCTCCCCGAGATGCTTGCGGCCGATAGCGTCCAAAACGGCAACATTATCAATTTCAAAATGCTGCTCAAGGGGAAACAGCTTCTCCGGGCAATCGGCATCAGGAAGAATAAGCCGCGTGGTTGCCGCATAGTCGCCAGACCTGCGGTGACGAATCAGGTAATGCACCGAATGCGTGTCATAATCGTCAAACTCCATGCCGCCAGGATATTGCCCTGGATCCTCGAAGCCGGTTTCAATACAGTACACCTGGTAACGCAGTTTAAATACGGCTTCCCTAAGTTCGTTCGATACCGCAGGTATCATTTCGAAATAGTCGTTAAAGACATCAATTATCGCAGTCAAGTGCTTATCCTTGTTTGTCACAGTCTCTTTACGCTTGGCCAGTTAAACCCGTTGTCATTTCAACTTAGGCACGTCCAAAATGGGTAAACACATTGATCCAGCAATTGCACATCGCTCTCCCGCCTTCGAGGCAGGCGGACGGGTTATTATCAAAATACCGGGAACATAAATCGATAATTTCATCGCCGTGCACCAGGTCGGCTTCCAAATGGACAGCGACCCAACGCCGCTGTTTTTTATTCAGGTTTAACCTTGCAAACAGGTCCTTGCCTTCCTTCTGTACATGCTTGGCGATATTTTCAAAAACATAAATAGCGCCCAGATACGCATAGATGGTATCGCCGAGGCTAAACCAGGTATGATGAAAATCCTGCACGGATTGCGGTATTTCTTCAGAAACCTCGCCGCCCAGTTCCTTGAGGTCTTCTTTGGCCAACAGGTAATGTCCCTGTTCTTCATTGCACATGTATTTGAAAAATTGCTTCAATTCTTCATCATGGGCCTTACTTCCGGCATGCTGTATCATCTCTCCGCTACGCGCCGTGTAGTGATACATGGTATTTAAAAATTGTCGGTATTGCGCCAGATCAAAGCCTTCAGGCCCCAGAAACGGCCTGAACGCATTTGCGGCTTTTTCGGCAAGGACTTCCAGTTCTAAAATAGGCGTGCGTTCTTGAGATAACGATGGTAAAGACGAAGCAGACATAAAAATCCTCATGGTCGGGTTGACAATAACTAGCGAAATGTTTTAGTGGATAGGCTTCACACGCTCATGCTTACGTGGCGTTTACAATCTTTCGTGGGAGTACGCATACTGCCCCAGAGAGGATATCGCGTACATTTTATGTTGATATTTATCATAAGGCGATTTCCGGCGAAGAATATTTCCATCCAGAAACTGCACCGGCAGCAACTTCGCAGACAATAACCGTAATATTATCGCTCCCGTCACGGCTTAATGCCGTATCCATCAATTCGTCGGCTATGCGCCGGTATTCCTCCGCGCCCATCAAGCCCGCTATTTCATCATCGGATAGTTCTTTATCCAAGCCATCACTACACAGCAGGTAACGGTCGCCGCATTCGGCATCGAACCGGATAATGTCCAGGTCCAGTTTGTCCTGTCCACCGACGGCTTTGGTAATTACATTCGCGCCGACAAGCTGTCCGGCCATTTCTTCATTCATCCCCGATTGCATCAGTTCATTTAATAACGTGTGGTCGCGCGAAAGCTGTTGTAATTGCCCCTGCCGGTAACGGTACAAACGGCTGTCACCCGCCCAAACCACGCCGGCTTGCAAACCCTTTGCCAGCAACGCGACGACGGTTGTGCCGGTGATGCAGCCTTCTCCCATGCTATCGGCATAGGCACAGAGATCGGCATTGATTTTTATCAGCCGGCCGGTAAGCTTTTCAATGCGTTCGTTAAGAGTCCCTCCGTCTCCAAGTTCGGCCAAACCGTCCACAACCCAACGGCTGGCGATCTCACCCGATTGATGCCCGCCCATGCCATCGGCAACAACCCATAAACCTGATCCAGGTTTATTGAGCATGGCGTCTTGGTTATGTTTTCTTTTTTTTCCGGGATCAGTGCGTCCACAAGACTGCCAAATTATGTTGCCGTAGTTTTCCATTCTGGTAAGCCTTATTTTTAATGCCGGCAGTCGATGCCGGGGCTATTGCGATACTTTATCATACAATTCATAAACTTATTCCTTATGCTTTAATGACGGTTCCGTACTGCCCTAAATATCTATGTTTATGGTAGCATTATCATGCGCCGACGAATTACGCTTAATGTAACTTTAATCAGGGAATTTGAACGTAAAGGACACACGATATAGAAACTCCGCCTGACATATTAAAATAACAAGCCGAGCCAAAACCTGGACGCCCCCTCAACATGTGAGTAGAACGGTTATGAAGACTGATCAAACCACCTGCATTATTTCAACAAACGGGCGAATGATGGCAGAGACCCGCTGGACAGCCTGTCTGGTTGTCGTATGGGGGATCGGCATCGGCAACAAAATCCTGCTCAATAAAAATGAAATGACCATCGGCCGCGCCAGGGACGTAGACTTGCGCCTTGCGGAAGCGGGGGTATCGAGACGGCACGCCGTTATTCAACGCCGGGGCGAGCTTGAGTTTTTGCTGATTGATACCGATAGCACCAATGGTACGCTGATAAACTCAGACCGCATAAAAGAGGCTGTGTTAAAAGACCAGGACCTTATCACCATCGGCGATAACCGCTTAAAGTTTATTGCCGCAGACAGCCCGGAACAGCCCTATTACGAAGAACTTTATCGCCAGGCGCAGATGGACAAGGCCTTACAGGTCTATAACAAACACTATTTTTTAACCAAGCTGGATGAAGAAATGATGCGCTGTAAGCGTTATGGACCCCCCTTATCGCTGATATTATTGGATGCCGATCATTTCAAGCGGCTTAATGACACTTACGGGCATTTGGCGGGCGATGCGGCGTTAATACAGCTTGCCGAAATCATCAAAAAACGTATCCGTGATACGGATGTTTTATGCCGCTATGGCGGCGAAGAATTCACCATTATCATGCCGCAAACCCATCAGCAACAAGCCTATGTATCGGCTGAACATATCCGCATATTGGTTGCTAAAACCCCGGTCAACCATGACAACACCGTTATTGATA
>SCST01000536.1 GCA_004299465.1 Methylovulum sp.
AGGTAACGGCGTCCTTAATGCCGTTACCTTAGGCACGCGGCTGGAACAGGCGGGCGCTTTCGTTTTATATCAATTGTTGCTGGCGTCGCCGGTGATGTTCATCGTAATCCTGGTTATGACGGGTAAAGCGGGCATCCGCTTTACCCGCTTAAGCCAGGAAGAACAATTCCTGATGCTGATGGGGCCTGTGTTGCTGCTGGGTATTTTGATTCTTGGCCTGGTTCAAAAAGTGCAGGGCAACTGGCCGATGCCTTTTTATTTCAGCGCCCTGGTTTTATTAAGCGGTCAATGGCTGGCCGGGGCATGGAGAAAATCGCTTAAAATAGGCCTTGTCCTGGGTTATCTGATGGTTGCGTTGACTTACGCATTGCCGGTACTCATCCAAACCTTTAACTTGCATAACACGCAGGTTGACCCGACCTACCGGTTCAGGCATTGGCAGGAATTAGCGGCATCGATAGCGTCGGTGCGGCAAAAAAGCCTGCCGGATACCGAAGGGACGTTTGTGATCGCGTTGGGACATCGTTTTTTGGCCAGCCAACTGGGGTTTTACCTGCCTGACCATCCTTATGTCTATCGTTTTGAAGCCAGCGGGCTGGTGGTTTCGCAATACGAAGTTTGGGGATGGCCAGAAGACCTGGTCGGCAAAAACGCTTTTATCGTCGCCGAACAACAGCAAGCGGAAATTCCCGCCCAGTTGACAGCGGCATTTGAGCATGTCCACGAGGTCGGTACGGTTGCCAATCCGATGAATCCGCGCCCGAATGAACATAACGGCTATCATCTCTTTCTGGGTGAAAATCTTAGAATGCGGCCGATACCCTCCCAAGCAATCAAGGTGATTAAATGATGTTTGCAAAACTGGAGCGTCGCTGGCGGGAGTTGCTGACTCTTCTGGCACTGGCAGGCATCACCACGCCACTATTCTGGTTGACCGACATCGACTACCAGGCCGCCGCATTATTCTACCGGCCGGACGCCGGTGTTGAGGCCTGGCCGTGGCGGCACGGCCGGCTTTGGGACTATTTATTTCGCTATGCGGAAATTTTTGCCGCCGCTGTCGCCGTTGGTGCCTTGCTGCTTGCAATAGCCGCTTATGCGTTGCCGAAGTTAATGAAGTGGCAAAGGCCTGCGATCTATATCCTGTTGGTCATCGCGCTGGGACCGGGATTGGTCGTCAACTTGGTGTTTAAGGATCATTGGGGGCGGCCGAGGCCTGTGCATATCAGCGAATTTGGCGGTCGGCATGAGTATATTCCACCGTTACAAATCGGGCATACCGGTGAGAAGTCATTCCCTTGCGGACACTGTTCGGTCGGCTATATGTTTTTTGCGTTGTATTTTTTGTCGCGCAGACGCAAGGTTTTTTATTTCACGTTAACGATGCTCATTGCCGTGCTGATGGCATTGACCCGGATGACGGCAGGCGGACACTTCCTGTCGGATATATTATGGTCCGGCTATCTGGTGTTTTTTGTTGCCTGGCTTGTCTATTACGGCTGGTATGAGAGTAAGACGGCTTGATTGCTTAATTAGTAGCGTCGGTCGGGCATGCTGTTTATGCCCGACAATCGGTGTACATTGATGTCGGGCAACGGTAAAGCTGTTGCCCGGTTGTTTATCGCCAACGATGATGCGACCGGCATGATTATCAATGACCGGTCGTGTTATTGCTTTAAATTAGTGCTTAATTACATAAATATGCGACGCAATCTGCTATCTTTGTATTGGGGCAGGCTGCGCGTAGTCTCCGGTGCTGCAAGCCTCTAAGTCAACCACGACGACAATAACAATAGCGTTGTATCCAACATAACTGAGGTGATCGATATGGCTACAAAAACAGGTACCAATAATAACGACATATTACAGGGCAGCGGAAATGCCGACCAACTTGCAGGGCTAGCGGGCGACGATGTGCTGTACGGCGATCGGGGCAATGATTTTTTAGACGGCGGTTTGGGCGATGATTTTCTGGACGGCGCGCTGGGCGCCGACACGCTGTCTGGCGGCGACGGCAATGACCGTTACCTCGTTGACAATGCCGCCGACAGCATTATCGAAAAATCCGATGCCGAAGAACAACTGGATACGGTAGAAACGTATATTGAAGACTATCGGCTTGGAAAAAATCTGGAAAACCTGCAACTGGGTTACGGCAATACCTTTATTAAGGGCACCGGCAACTCGCTGCAGAACGAGATGTGGGGTAACGAAGCCAATAACATCCTCTATGGCTTGGCCGGCGACGATTATTTTTA
>SCST01000537.1 GCA_004299465.1 Methylovulum sp.
ATCGCGTCCGCGATCAGCTCGCCCACCGTGACGTCATAGTTGGCGGCGATCGTGGCGACCTGGGCGATTTCCTTCTTATCCTTGACCTGCTTGGAGAGCTTCTTCAATTGCTCGGTGACTTCCGCGACGGCCTTCTCGATGCCGCGCTTCAAGGCCATCGGGTTCGCACCGGCCGTGACGTTCTTCAAGCCTTCGCGGAAGATCGCATCCGCGAGGACGGTGGCGGTGGTGGTGCCGTCACCGGCGTTGTCCGAGGTCTTCTCGGCGACTTCCTTGACGAGCTGGGCACCGAGGTTCTCGTACGGATCCTCGAGGTCGATTTCCTTGGCAACCGTCACCCCATCCTTGGTGATGGTGGGCGAGCCGAACTTCTTTTCAAGCACGACATTGCGGCCTCTCGGGCCCAGCGTCACCTTGACCGCCTCGGCCAAGGTTTTGACGCCATGGTACATTCTGCGACGTGCGTCTTCATCGAATAGCAATTGCTTGGCCATCTTCGCTCCTCCTTACGATTGCACCACGGCGAGAATGTCGTCTTCTTTAAGAATGAGGTAGTCCTCACCCTCAATCGACACCTCGGTCCCCGAATACTTCCCATAAAGCACGCGGTCGCCGTTCTTGATCTCGAGCGACTTGACCGCTCCATCATCAAGCAGGCGACCGGTTCCTACCGCGATAACCTTCCCTTCCTGCGGCTTTTCCTTGGCGGAGTCTGGCAACACCAGCCCGCTTTTGGTCTTGTCCTGCGCATCGAGGGGTCTGACCACGATGCGGTCTGCCAATGGTTTAAGCGCCATCCACGATCCTCCTGTTAGCAATCCATATTTCTGAGTGCTAATTTGAGTTGATTGTAACAGCTTCGAAAGTCATTTCAAGGGTGAAAAACGGGATATTCAATACTCTTGTGGCGTAATTATATCAGATAGATACGCTATACGCACTATATCTTATGATTTAAATGATTTTTTTGCTCTCGGGATTGTATACTTGGCAAACTAAATATAAGCATAAGCATCATAGTGGGTTATATTAATGCTTCTTAGGTTTCTTCCCATTCGGCGGCTTAACGGAGAGCGCTTTTCTGAGGGCTTCTTCAAGGCTGATGGGGTAAAGTGAAATGCGTTGAAGACGCTTTTTGCCTTTCTGTTTTCTAATCATCACATTCCCTCAAAGCGTAACTGAGGTGCATGGGGCTTGCAGATCACAAGCGGATGATTGGCAACATTTCCATTTAAAGGAAGTAGGTCATCTTCGTCAAAAGTATGTAATTCGTCCACTTTATGCTGGATAGCAGTTGCTAGATGTTGACTGTCTGGGGTTGATAATTGCTTTCCCTTCTGGAGGTAATATGCTCGGATCGATCCGGCCAAGCTTGCAATGCGTGGATCAAGATTTATTAGAACAGCTCGGCGTCGTTTAAAAAAACGCTCAAATATCTTCGCAGCTTGAGGTGAGATTCGTGTTTCAAGAACTTCTGTGAGCGTTACCACTGAGGTTATAAGAACGATTTCCTTTTTCTCAAACTTCGTAGCAAGCTCAAAGACACCTTCCATTTCTCCTGGCTTTCGCTTTTCATCCTGAAGCCAAGATATGAATATTGGCGAGTCCCAATAGTAGAGGGATTTACGTGTTGGCATTACGAATCTTGCGGACAAAAGCCTCGGAGCTTAAATCACCCGTCGCACCCTTCGCAATTCCACGTAAGTCAAATATGCTTGGAAGTTCGCTCTCATCAGGATGAACTTCAATTTCACTTACGTTGATTGCGTTCGGAAATTGATCCCTCTGCTTATAACGTAGCTTGCCATTTACTCCGACATATTTACCAAGCCCTTCAATGGCTTTCCCTTTTAGTTCCGGAGGAAAGTGACATCGCACTTGAGTTGGGCCAACTGTTGGATAGATAACGAAAATATTCCTTTCCTGGTGAATGTTAATTTGGTCGAGCGTTCCATCCACAGAACCCTCTGCTAGCTGGTCTTCACCAATAATAACTCTAACCTGAGAAGTAAATGTTTTACCTATTGTTACTCTAGTACCATTTCTGGCAAAGCTAATCCCCGTCACTTTTCTACCAAACACCCACCCTATTTTTCCAAATCTCTCTAAGAGAGCAGAATCAAACTCTTCTGGAGCTGTTCCTTGCTGAATTTGCTGTATACCTACGACAAACTTATCAAGGACTGTAGCTGTAATGTCATCATTTTTATCTTTTGGAATAGCCTCTAACGTAAGCTCAGCAGAACCATGCTTAAGGTCGATGATCCTATATTCCGTTGTCGGTACAGAAGTCTTAGCAACAGATTGATCTATCCCGTTGAGGGTGTCTTTAACAGACACTAATTCATCAATGAAGTCATTGAGGCGCACATTTCCACCATCTTGAACTGCGCCCTCAAGTTGTATTAGTAAAGTATTTTGCTTTGTCTCAGGCATTTTTCTTTACGAGTCCCGATAGAGCAATCGTTTACCACGAATGCGCTTTAGGGCAGCCGTTGTTCTATCGCGATCCTCCAAATTTCGATGATCCCACCTAAAGGAAAACTCATCACAGTATCTAGGTAAATGCTGCAAAGAAACGTGGTGATAAGAGCCAACGATACCGCGCTTTAACAATGCGAAGAAAGACTCCACCGTATTCGTGTGGGCGTTCCCGCGCGCATATTCCCTGGCACTGTGCTTTACCGTCAGGTGCCGACCGAATTGAGACGCAACCTGCTCGTAAGCAGGTAACTCATCCGTCATCAGTACGCCTCCTGGTGCGACGTGTTGTTTGATCGCGTTGCCGAGAGTTTTCTTTGTAACCTTTTGTAGCACCTTTGTCCGAGATAGGCCGCTTTCCCTCGCCACTAAAGCGACGACAGGAAACTTACGCTCAGAACGAGGCGTTGGGTCTCCGAAGCGTGGCTTTCCCCCAACGTATGTTTCGTCCACCTCCACCGTACCACGCAGAGTAGCTTTGGCGCGAGTCGGTTGCATGGCATGACGAATGCGGTGCGCCATATGCCATGCGGATTTATAAGTAATTCCTAGCATCCGGCTTAATTGAAGGGCGCTCATTCCCTTCTTAGAGGAACACAACAGATGAAAAGCACGCACCCATTTAGCAAGCGGAATATGGCTGCCTTCAAAAACAGTACCTACCGTAACAGTGAATTGACGGAGACAGCGACGGCAATTATATAACCCTTCCCGACCACCACTGACTGCGATAACTTCTTGTTTCTTGCATCGGGGACAAATGGCACCATTAGGCCAATGCAGCCGTTCAAGGTATTGTCGCGCCTGATGCTCGGTACAGGTAAGCGGATCAAACCGACTCATGTCTCCATCACCCCCTTTATGGAGTGATTTTACGGTTTTTACCTTGATTTGTCAAGTATATAATTCCGTTTGCTCTGAGGCGGTTTTGATGGCAGAAGGCTCAGGTGGAAGAGGCCTTCAAGCACGAGGTGCGGCTTGAGCGTATCGATGGTTTTGGAGTGTTTGGCGATCAAGGTGCTTGTGCCGCCCGTGGCGATGACGACCGCCTTGGGCACGTAGCGGCGCTTCAATTGCGTCACCAAGCCGTCACACAACGCGACACAGCCATAGAGCAGCCCGGAGCGGATGCTGTTGGCCGTATCGCGTCCCAGCAGCTCTGGAGGCTCGCGCAGCTCAACCTTCGGCAGCAGCGCGGTGCGGCTGGCGAGCGCTTCGAGCGAGATATCCAGGCCGGGCGCAATGACGCCGCCAAGGTACTCCCCCGCTTTGGTGACGACATCGATGGTGATGGCGGTGCCAAAGTCGGCGACGATGCAATCACGCTTGTATGTATGCCACGCGGCGTACGCACCGACAAGCCGGTCTTGTCCGACTTGCTCCGGATACGCATAGCGGTTCTTGAGCGGGACAAGCACATCTTGACCGACAATGCGAATGGGAACGGCCTTCAATGAATGCAGAGCCTCGGTCAGCACCGAAGCCATGCGCGGCACGACGCTGCAGAGGACGATCTGCTCGGCCTTCGTGAGATGCAGCCGCCGGCTCTTAGCCAGCGCCTTGAGTTGCAGCGTCACCTCATCCGGCGTGCGCCAGGGTTGCGTGGCAATTGAAAACTGCGACTTCAGCCGCGCGCCCTCAAAGACGCCGAAGCTCGTCGTC
>SCST01000538.1 GCA_004299465.1 Methylovulum sp.
TGTAACTGTTCAGATCCTTGCCTGATGTGGGCGTGCTGTACCCTCTGGGGCATAAACGCGCGTCTTCTCCGGCACGTGGATAACGCGCCGGTCCGTTGATGGCGCGCGCAGCACGCCCTACAGCAAGGGGCTGAATAGTTACCAAATTGTTTGCCAATTATCCGCTGTTCCATTGCTCCCAAGACTTAAGCTTGCACGCTTTCACCGATGATCAGCCCCACCGGGAATTCTGCGAGCACTTGTGCGACGGGCAGGCGCCATCCTGATAGCTGCTGGTGGGTCTTCAGCATCTTCCCCGTGAAGGCGCATGTGTATTGGTTATCGAACTGATGAAAAGGCAGGTTCACTGCTGTATCACCCCAAACCTTTTCTCCCAAAGGGAGCGTATCGGCTTCACCCAGCAGCGGCGCGAAGAAACGGGGCGCCACCGTTATGGCGATGCGCCCAGCGGCAATGCGCGCATAGGCGCACAGATGAGCCGCATGTTTTCCCTTGACTGCCAGCGGCAAATAGCTTCCTTGCTGAAATACTTCCGGCCAGCATCCCCGCAACGCCAGCGCCGTTCTGACGATCAGCAATTTGGCCCGGCCATCTTCCAGTGTGTCACACAACGCGCGTACCCCTGTTATTCGTTGTTCAGATGTCTGCGTGGCCAGCGCTTGCAAAGCATCGAGCAGGATTTGGCGGTGACCGAAGTCAACCGGCCGCCGGTTATCGGGGTCCACCAGGCTGAAATCCCAACATTCGCAACCTTGATAAATATCCGGTACACCCGGTGCAGTTAGCTTGATCAATGTCTGTGACAGGCTGTTGAACATTCCCAGTCGCGCAATCCGCCGTTGAAAAGGCAGAAAATCCGTAAGGAATGCACTCTCAGCCGGCGCATTGATCAGCGCATCGGCGAATGCCAGGATTGCGTCTTCATAGGCCGTATTGGGGTTTATCCAGCTGGTATGGACCTTGGCCTCGCGTACCGCTTTGACCAGATATTCCGTCAGCCGGACACCAAAATGCGCCATTTCATTAAGGTCCGGTTCACCTGGCGGCCAGATACCCAGCAATGTCTGATAGATGAAATATTCATCATTGGGTGCCGGTACCAGCATACCGTCCACCGACTGTTTGAGGCTCCGGTTGGCGCGGCTCCAGTGCCGTAGCGCCAGCCGCCATTCAGACGATAATTCAGACAGCACGTTAAGCCGGGCGCGCACATCCTCGCTGCGCTTGGTGTCGTGAGTGGAAGTGGTCAACATCGAATGCGGCCAATGCTCTGCGCGCGTCTGGTTGGCACGATGGAAGGCAGTAATGGTCACGCCAAATTGACGCGGATCGCCGCCGACTTCGTTCAGCGACAGCAAGCGGTGATAGATATAAGCACTGGTGTCCTCCAACCCTTTCGCCATAACCGGGCTGGTGAATTGCTGGAATTTCATGGTAAATGCCAACACCTGCTCAGAGTACGAAGGTGATTTTCCATCTGCCGCGCCAAGCGTAAGTACATCACGCAAAAAATCGAAAATGCGGGTATCCGCCGTTGTACTTCTGCGTTTAGCCGCTGCCGTTGCCTGCTCGATGTTGCGCCGGTCTTCCGGCACAACTCCGCGGGCATTGATATAACCCCGATAAACCGGGAAGCAGGCGACTATTTCAGCCAATGCCGTACGCAATCCGTGCAGCGTGTAATCACAGGTATGACGATCAGCTTCAGCGATTTTCGAAATCAGGTTGGCCAATACATTCAGCTCCCCCGCCAGCGCGGTCCTCATGATCAACTGCTTGGAACGGTAAAGCAGGTCATCGAAATTAATAGGCTCTCCGATGAAGCTCTTATACAAACGCTCCATACGCTCGGCGGCACTGGTAGCCACAAACAGCCCGTTGAGCAGGTTAGTGAATTCGTAACCTGTGGTACCCTGCACCGGCCAACTGGAGCGTAAATCCTCGTGTACTGCCAGGATTTTTTCCACCACCAGATAAGGCGAGTGCCCTGTCTGTCCGCACTGCTCGGCCAGCTTGCAAAAATAAGCCTCCGGATCGTACAAACCGTCAGGATGATCGAGACGCAGACCATCCAGCTTGCCTTCCTGAACCAGCCGCAGCAATAACTGATGGGTAGCATCGAAAACGGCGTCGTTCTCCATGCGCAGCCCGGCAAGATCGTTGATATCAAAAAACCGCCGGTAGTTAATCTCGTCCGAGGCCACCCGCCAGAAAGCCAGCCGGTAAGCTTGTGCCTCAATCAATTGGTGGAGCTGATCGAAACTGGATGATTCCCCTGCCGTGCCGTTGAAGAGGCGCAGGTTTTCTTCCAGAAACCCGGCGATGTCGGAAGATTGTGCAACCAGACCGGCAAGATGATGCTTATACACTTCCTTGTCGCGCCTACGTTCAAGCTGACGATCAAGTGAACCCTCATCACGGGTAGGAAGATTACGGAACGCGGTAACCAGACTCTGGTATTCCATCAGCAGCGGATTGTCCTGCCCCAGCCTTTCGTTCAAGGTATCCATGCGATACCCCATAATTTGCGGGTATTCGGCCGGATCAACCGGAAAATGGTGCTCGTAGTAATAAATGCCGAATTCACCGTGTTCCGTATCAAAGCGCAGTTGTAGTTCGGCATTGTCCAGCACCGCACCATAAGAGTTGCCCAATACCGGCAATAGCACCTTGCCGTGCAGCTTAAGCTTTATCGGTGACCAGTCAATATCGAAGAATCCGGCATGCGCGGACGCCTGGCCGTTTTCCAGCACGTCCAGCCACCAGGCATTGTCCCCGCCCTGTACACCCATGTGATTGGGAACCATGTCCAGTATCTGTCCCATGCCGTGTTCGGCAAGGGTTGTGCAAAGCTGCTCAAACTCCTCGACAATGCCAATTTCGGGATTCAGTGCATTGTGATCAATGATGTCGTAGCCGTGCCGGCTACCTGGCCGCGCCTTCAGATAAGGCGAAGCATACAGGTGAGAGATGCCCAGCGCGCTCAGATAAGGAACAATCTCGCGTGCCTGGTTAAAGGTGAAGTCGCGGTTGAATTGCAGGCGATAGGTGGACAATGGAATGCGCGGCGCGGGCGGCCGAAATAACGCTTCTTCCCGCTCACTGTCATCCCGCGTCAATAGCCAGCGAGAGGCGTTATCCGCGTATGCGGAGGCAAGCGTAACCGGCGCAGAGGCAGATGTGCTCTCAGCCGCAATCTCATGGCAAGCGGCAAGCTCAGCGGGCGTATCGGGATGTTTCATAGTTCACCTTGCCATCGGAAACCACAGTGGCCATAAATGGATGCACGCGTTTCATGTTGTCTACGCCTGTTTCAGCAGCACCAGCGACCGTCCGCCCAATGGATAAGCTTGCCCGGTCTTGTAACGTGAAATATCCGGCGTTCCAATAGCATCCTGCGTGTCGAGCAGCACATCCCAATGGTCATGTTCCTCGAATTTCGGCAACATAAATTCAATGTCCTCATGATAAGCATTCAGAAGCAACAGCAGGTTAATATCCTTTAAACGCCGTCCGCGTCCGTCGGTTTCGATCAGTTTACCGCCGGCAAAATAAACGCCCAGACAATGTGAAGAGGCCTGGCTCCAGTCGTCCTCTTTAGTTTCGGAGCCATCGGGATTGAGCCAGACGATATCTTTTACCTCGCCGCCATAAATGGGGGTTCCCTGAAAAAAATAACGTCGCCGAAATAAGGGATGCTGGTTGCGCAAGCTGATAATAAGTTGGGTGAATGCAAGCAAATCCTGATCCTGTTGCTTCAGTTCCCATGAGAGCCAGCTAATCGCGTTATCCTGACAATAGGCATTGTTATTACCCTGCTGGGTACGCCCGATCTCGTCGCCCGCCTGCAGCATGGGAACCCCCTGTGAAAACAGCAAGGTAGCAAGGAAATTACGCTTTTGCCGGGCGCGCAAGGCATTAATCGCCGGATCGTCGGTTTCTCCCTCGACGCCGCAATTCCAGCAATGGTTATTGTCGGTACCGGAATTGTCTTCTTGATTAGCCTCGTTATGCTTGTCGTTGTAAGTCACCAGGTCATGCAAGGTAAAGCCGTCGTGCGCACTGATGAAATTGATGCTGGCATGAGTCCTCCCACTGCGTTGGTACAGGTCGCTGGAGCCTGTCAAGCGTTGCGCCAGTTCCCCGATCAACACTTCTTCGCCTTTCCAGTAGGCACGAATACTATCGCGATACTTATCGTTCCATTCCGACCAGCCCAAGGGGAAATTTCCTACTTGATAACCGCCTTCGCCCAGATCCCAGGGTTCGGCAATCAGCTTGATGGTGCTTAGCACGGGATCCTGGCGGATGGTATTGAAGAAAGTGCCCAGTTGGTTCACTTCGTGTAACTCTCTAGCCAGTGAAGACGCCAGATCGAAGCGGAAGCCGTCTACGTGCATTTCCTGCACCCAATAACGCAGGCTATCCATCATCAATTGCAGCACGCAGGATTGTTGCATGTCCAGGGTATTGCCGCAGCCGGTGTAGTCCATGTAATAGCGTGGATTATCACCTACCAGGCGATAGTAGGAAGCATTGTCGATACCACGGAACGACAGGGTTGGACCCAGATGACTACCTTCGGCGGTGTGGTTGTAGACTACGTCCAGAATGACCTCAATACCCGCCTTATGGAGTGTCTTTACCATGGTTTTAAATTCACTTATTTGGCCGCTGGCCGAGTAACGGGAATCGGGCGCCAGAAAGCCTATGGAGTTATAGCCCCAATAATTGCGCATGCCTCGTTCAACCAGGTGGCGATCATCAAGAAAAGCATGAACCGGCATCAGTTCAACAGTCGTAACACCTAGCCGTTGGAGATGCTCGATGGCGGGGGCCATCGCCAATCCGGCATAGGTGCCGCGAAACTTGGGCAAAATATCAGGATGTTGCATGGTAAAGCCTTTGACGTGCAGCTCATAAATCACCATGTCGCACCACTGAATGTCGGGAGGCTGATCATTCCCCCAGGCGAAGGCCTGATCGATAACCCGGCACTTCGGCATGACATTGGCGTTGTCGCGACGACTAAAAGAAAGATCGTCGTCCTTGCCGCCTATGCGATAGCCGAAATGGGCGTCGCTCCAGCGCGGTGTCCCCACGATATCTTTTGCATAGGGTTCGATCAGCAGCTTGTGCGGATTGAATCGATGCCCCTCTTCCGGTCGGTAAGGTCCATGCACCCGGAAACCATAAAGCAGTCCTGGACGGGCTTCCGGTAGATAGCAATGCCAGACTAAATCGCTACGCTCTTTGAGCTCGACGCGCTGGACTTCGTTCTTTCCCTTGGTATCGAACAAGCACAATTCAACCTTTTCGGCATGCTCGGAAAAAATAGCAAAATTCACCCCTTCACCATCCCAAAATGCGCCGCGCGGATAGGGTCGCCCCGGCCATATCATCGTTATTGGCTTAGTCATCTTGAATCCTCTGGTCAAAATTATTCACGTTTGAATATGGGTAATTGGCAATAACTGCGCACCCGGTTGCCACTTTGCAACGCTTAGATCGTGTTTTAAAAGCGTCGCGAGCGGTTCGAGTGCAAGGCGCACGGAGCGCAGAAACCGGAATGTACTGGACGTACATGAGGAAAGCGAGCGCCGCGCAACGCAGCAATCGGGCCGCGTAGCAGCTTTTAAAACACGTTCTTAGATCGCGGCTGACAATCGCGACATGATGCAGCGTAGTGGAATGACTGCCCAATCCGGTCGCTTTTCAATCTCGTTGCGCACATCGTAAAGCGCCTTTTCCAGTATAAAAAGATCGAGTAGCGGTGCGTCCGATGTAAGCACTGAATTACCCACTGCTTCAGTGTAAGCTGCCAGGAAAACGCGTCCAGCCTCTGCTTCCCAGTCACCTACAAATGGCTCAAATTTTCCCATATCCTTGGGTTGTTCTGCGCCGGCGTGCGCTAGTGCGGTATGGGCGGCATAGTTGAACGATCGCAGCATGTCGGCCACATCCCTCAATGGCGAGTGTTTGTGATGGCGCTCGACGAAAGGGCTAGTAGGATCCCCCTTAAAATCAGTAATGACGAAATCATTCTGGGTGAGTAACACGTTCCCCAGGTGATAATCGCCGTGGTAACGTGTCTTGACTGTTTTAAACTGTCCGGAAATACAGGCCTGGAGACGTTCTGAAAGTGTGATGCGTTGAGCGAGCAACGTTTGTGCTAGCACAGATACTGCAAGCCCTGTCTCCCGACTTTTGAGCAGATCCAGCGTCGTTTGCGCTTCGGCTTGCCCATGCTGGATCCAGTTCGAGAGATCAACATCGTTAACAGGCTCGGGATCAAAGGCGGAATCACCGGTTATTTTTCCTAGCGCATTATGTAGTTCGCCAGTCCGCTGACCCAGCGTGCGTACTAGAACCAGATAGGCCGCATGTGTTTGCCCCGCAGGTTTGGGTGGCTCGCCTGCTGTACGGCATTCCTCAAGAAATCGCCCAAGATAATCCAAGGTATAATTCCAACAGTTACCCTGATTTCTTACGTATCCCTGCAATAAAGCAAGTGTCATTTTTCGACCTCCGCAGTCCTCATACTCAACTACGCCAAACACTGGCGCTGTATTAGGAAATTTCACCACCTCAGTCAAAAAACGCCCGATCTCGAACTCCGGATGCATGCCGATTTCCAGATGCCGATAGCCTTTCAGAAAATACTGTTCAGCCAATACGACATTAGTATTACTGCCCTGTATGCCAAGTGATCTTATTGAAAGATTGGCAGATGCCTTGCTGAGTGAAACAAAAGCGTCGGTAGGTGAAAAACGGATAGTGCCTGTTGCGCAAGTTAGCGTTTCTCGTGAGCGAATGGCCTCTTCCAACGCGTGACAAAACGACTCGTCGGCAAAAGCATCAGCCAATATGCCAATTTGAGCCTGTTGGCGCACTTTGGCCACAGTGGTCGATAACATGGCCCGCAGGTGTTTCTCATCGCCATTTTCCCACGCCAGCGCCAATGGCAAAAAGCAGAAATATGGCTCACCTAAATCAGCTTCAACGCCGCACAATGCTACCAGCCACTTTTTGCCATCACACCCCCACTCGGCATAATCCTTAATCACAACACGTCGAAGCACGACGTCTTTAGCGCCAGACCAGTGTTGCGCAGCGACAAAATGCGGTAATGCCTCTTCTTCGAGCTGATTACGGACTTTCTCAGCTATGGTAATACGTGAAGGTACAACTCTATCATTGAAGAAGCTGTTCCAGCCATCGAACAGCACCAGTGTCGGCAGTTCCTCGGGTAGTAAGTGCTCCTCATGCCAGGCTGGAATCTCTTCACCACTGGCCAGTCGGAACCAATAATGATTATGGCCGGGTAAGGTAAGGAGATAGGGTAATTCACCAATTGGCGGAAAAGACGCACGTCCCATTAATTCCACCGGCACGCATCCCTTATACGCAGAAAGATCAAGCTCAACCGCCTGAGCGGCACGGGACAAGTTGGCCACGCACAATATAATATCGTCTTGATACAATCTGAAATAGGCGAGTATCTTGCGATTTCTGGGATGTAAAAAGACCAGTTTCCCGCGACCAAATGCCTGATGATTTTTGCGTAGCGCCAGCACTCGCTGCATCCAGTTCAACAGCGAACCACGCTCACGTTGCTGCGCCTCCACATTGACTGACCCGAAGCCATAGACCGGATCCATGATAGGGGGGAGATATAGACGTTGTGGATCGGCTCGCGAGAACCCGGCATTACGGTCAGGACTCCATTGCATGGGTGTCCGTACGCCATTGCGATCGCCCAGGAAGAAATTATCTCCCATGCCAATTTCGTCGCCGTAATAGAGACAGGGCGAACCCGGCATGGACAGCAGCATGCTGTTCATCAACTTGATTTTATCGATTTCATTGTCCATCAGCGGGGCCAGCCGGCGCCGAATGCCGACGTTCACGCGCGCGCGCGGATCAACAACATACATCTGGTACATATAGTCACGTTCTTTGTCGGTGACCATCTCCAAGGTAAGTTCGTCGTGATTACGAAGAAAAACGGCCCATTGGCAGGAGTCTGGAATATTTGGAGTCTGCCGCATGATATCAACGATAGGATGACGATCTTCCTGGGCAATGGCCATGTACATCCGCGGCATGAGCGGAAAATGGTACGCCATGTGACATTCATCGCCATTACTGAAATAGTCGCGAACATCTTCCGGCCACTGATTAACTTCAGCAAGAAAGACGCAGTGAGGATAATGCGCATCAAGCACCGCACGCATTTGTTTGATTACGGCATGCGTTCCCGGCAGATTTTCGTTTTGGGTGCCCTCACGCACGCACAGATAGGGAATTGCATCCAGACGCATGCCGTCAACGCCTAGATCCAGCCAAAAACGCATTAGTTTTATGACCGCTTTCACCACCATTGGATTATTGAAGTTGAGGTCCGGTTGATGGTGGAAGAAACGATGCCAGTAATAAGCATGGGCTTCTTCGTCCCAGGTCCAGTTCGATCTCTCGGCATCTTTGAAGATAATCCGCGTCTCGGGAAATTTCTGGTTGGAATCGCTCCATACATAAAAATCTCGTTTGCTTGAACCCGCAGGTGCCCGGCGCGCAGCCTGAAACCAAGGATGCTGATCGGAAGTGTGATTGATGACCAGTTCAGTGATAATTTTGAGGCCGCGGCGGTGTGCTTCCTTTACGAACAGTTTGAAATCGGCCATGGTGCCGTATTCGGGATGGACGTTGCGATAGTCAGCAATGTCATAACCGTCATCACGCATTGGAGAAGGATAGAAGGGCAGTAACCAAAGCGTGTTTACGCCCAAGTCCTGGATATAATCGAGCTTCTGGATTAACCCGGGGAAATCCCCACTGCCATTATTATCGCTGTCATAAAAAGCTTTGATGTGCAGCTCGTAAATGACGGCATCTTTATACCAAAGCGGGTCTTCCATCCATTGTGCGTTGCCCACCTGTAGTTTTTTTATTTCGCTGGTCTCGTTCATAGTTCTCTTGTGCAGAAAGCTGTCTAAGCGCATTCGGTAAACACGCGTCGGCGGAATTTAAAAATAGGCGTAAACATTACCGGGATGCGCCTTCTACTCAAGCGAAATCCTATGAAATTTGGGCTACCAACTTGAGACGGGACAGTTATCAAAAACAAAAGGTTATGGATAGCACGCTTATTCTCCCTTTGTTCTGCGGAATATTCGTGCCGGCAAGATAAATCAGATTATTTTCCAGGTGATACTTGGATGCCATGTTGTCGCCGTGTGCTGAACTTTTTGGATAACTTCGGTTGTGGCAGGCTTGTAACCTTCTATGGCTTGCGTGGTTTGAATGGTTTTTTGTAATTATTCAGCCTCCTTAAATAATAAAGAGAGGGCGTCATCTCGGCAGGGATGACGACTTAATGTCACTCTTTCATCGTTGAGCGCTATCGTTGTCTCTGCTATCACGGTTTTAAAATGATAAACCGCGACGACCATAACTCGGACATGCCATGACACACCGACGCCTGCTGTTTCGGCGTCAAACCTAGCTTATGCAGCAAATCGTCAAGGCTAACCTCAGCATCGGCCCAAGTCAGCACATCGTAGACAAGGCCGGAAATATCGTGCCGGCTGCCACCGTCATAGTTCCATTCCAGATAACATTGCGCGCTGCGTTTTGCACTGTCCCGCCAGCAATCTTCCTTGACCAGGCGCGCCGCTTTCGGCAACGCCGGTTTCAGTGTCCTCAATTCGCGCCCGTCCCATTGCCGCTTGCTGAGCAGGTAATCGCCGACCACCAGGTAATCCAGGCCGGATGTTAAATAGCACACGACCGCATCGTCAACGCTGTCGACGATCGGCTCGGCATGGTTATTAAACGACGTGTTCAGCAATATCGGGACGCCTGTCTTGGCCCGGAACGCATCGATCAGCGCCCAATAGCGCGGATTATGCTCGCGGCTGACCGTTTGCAGGCGGGCGCTGCCGTCAACATGGGTGATCGCGGCCAGCAGGGCGCGTTTTTCTTCCTTGACGGGCAGCACGAACGACATAAACGGGAAATGCCGTTCATCATTCGGGACTTCAAAAAAATCCTGCAAATATTCTTCCTGTATCGACGGGGCGAAGGGGCGATAGCTTTCCCGCATCTTGATCATCGCATTAATCGTTTCCTTGTGGCTAGCCAAACGCGGGTCGGCGATGATGCTGCGATTGCCCAAGGCCCTGGGCCCGAATTCGGAGCGGCCCTGCACCCAGCCGATCACTTTGCCGGCGCTGATCAAAGCGCTGGTTTGTTCGGCCACATCGCTCATTTCGCTGATGTCCGCGAAAGCGCTCCATTTCGCCAAGGCCTGTTGCAGCGGCGCACCTTCAGGCACGGCGCTGCCCCAGTAGGCATGCGGAACGCGCCGGAACGGCAGTTGCGGCTGCAAACGATGCGCGGTATAGATCGCCGCGCCGTAAGCACAGCCGGAGTCGGCGGCGAAAGACGGCACGAAAACCTGCCGAAACAACCCGCTTTGCAGGATCTTGCCGTTCATGCTGCTATTCTGCCCCACCCCGCCCGCTATCGCTAACTGCTGATGGCCGGTCACTTCTTGAAAATGCCGCAAGATGTGCATGACGATGGTTTCCAGCGCCTGTTGCAGCGCGGCGGCGATATCCTTGTGCACCTGCGCGAACGGCTCGCCTTTTTGCCGCGGCATCAGGTCTTCGTACAGGCTGACGATACCCTCCTTGTGCAACGTATAATCGCCGTCCGGCAACAGGCTGTAGAAACCGGCGAATTTTTCGGCGAAGCGCTCCGGGTCGCCGTAGGGCGCCAAGCCCATGACCTTGTACTCATCGAATATCTGGTAGCCCAGGAAACGGATCACCTCCAGGTAGAAAAAACCCAGCGATTCATTCACCGGCTTGGTCATCAGGACATTGAAGTCATTGCCCCGCACATCGACGACAGTGCCGGAAACATTATCGCCGGAACCGTCTATCGTCAGCACCAGGCTTTGCGGGTAGCCCGACAGATAATAAGCGGTCGCGGCATGGGCCAGGTGATGGTTGACGAAACTGAATATTTCCCGCGGCAGTTCCACGCCGAACTCGCGCCGAAACAAGTATTGGTAGACCGCCCGCGCATCCTGCAAATCGCCGAGAGCCGGTTTTACCAGACGCAATTGTTTAAGCGATTCGTTCAGAAACGGCTCGCTGACATAAACGGCTATCTGATCCAGTTGATGCCATTCAACACCGGCTTGCTCTAAACAAAAAAGCACGGCGGAATGCCAGATTTTATTCGTGTGTTTAATGCGGTTAAAGCGCTCTTCCTCGATG
>SCST01000539.1 GCA_004299465.1 Methylovulum sp.
CGCGTTGCCGTGGCAATAAAGCTCGCGGCCATGGTACGTGGGATTCTGATCGGCCTCCGGTTTTGGGTGTTGTCGGTAGAGAAAGTGGTCAAATTCAATTGGAAGTAAAGCACAATAGCGCACGAAAAGACCTTGAACCCACTGTGCTTGATGCCACGCTGCCGGGGTCAACCATCAATACCGATGAATGGGGCGCTTACAATCATCTTGATAAAGCGGGTCGTATACATGTGACGGTTTGTCATACCCCAGGTAAACGGGTTTGGGCGAAAGACGAGGATGGCGACGGCATCCGTGAGGTTCATGTGAATACCAGTGAAGGCTTTTGGACAGGGTTGCGTAACTTCCTTCGCCCCTTTCGTGGGGTCAATAAAGTGTATTTACAACAATACCTCGCTATCCATGAATGGGCTCACAACATCAAAAAAACGACTATGGAATTTCTTAGGATTTTATGTGGCATCACACAATTCGCCACATGAGCCGAGATTTTTTTGTCGATCAATTGTTGACGTTAAGCCATCTACTTTGCGCCTTTAAAAAATTTGAAGTAGCCCACAAGTTTTCTTGTTATTCCAATTTATCTCTATGATAATACAAAGGCTTTTTGCATGACTGTTTAGGTTTTGTATTTTTGCCATTAACACGCATACCACATTTGGTGTACGGGCCTTTTGGTAGGGCTTACGTTAGTTACGTAAATCCAAAATAAGAAAATTAACGCGTGTTTTTGGAGGGTGCAATGATGAATATTCGCTTGGCTTTTTTGGCGGTAGTATCTTTAACTAGTTTTTCATATTACGGGCATTCCGACCCTTTAGTTTTACCGGAAGATATTGCCAAAGCCTATGTGCAGGCAATTACCAATGGTACGGGTTCTAAGATTGCCGGTTCTATTGATTATGGTGCGTTAAACTGCACAGCGGCGACGGTATTTGATGAACAAAAATGCCAAAAAATCGTTTTTAACGGCAAGGATGGCAAAACGGTGCTGATGGAAACGATTACGTCAAGCAATATTGCTGAGCTTGTGCCAATTGATGATATACGCAGGGTTTATGGCAATGAACCGCAATACCAAGATGTCCAGCAACTGTTTTTTTATCTCAGTACTAAAAATAGCGGTTGGTATTCTGATCTTGAGGGCGAGAATAATGCTAAAGCCATTCTCCAACGCCATCTTGAGTCAAGCGGTCCTGGCGGTATGTACGGTAATTTTGTCTGGCCGTTTGATGCCTCAAGCCCGCAAAAAGCCAAGATCACCTCGACAGGTGTTGATTTTATAATCAAAACCTTACCATCAGCGGCGGCACTGGATGTGAATAAATCCCCGCTCTATTTTTGGGCGTTACAAACTGATTTCAGCGGTATGGCCTATCCGCGTGGATTTGATTTTACGGGTGTTTCAGGTATCGACCCTAAGCGTTGCAAGGATACGACCACTGCTTGGGGGCATGTCGGCCTGCAATACGCAAAAAGTAATCCAAGCTTGCCGAATAATACCCAAAAACAAGCCAATTGGGGCGGTGGTGGCGATGGGGCGGGTATTGATGATTACGGTTGTGGCGGCAGTGATGTTACCCAGCTTAATTGGAAAGCCAACACGTGGTATGAATATCGGGTGACACGGGCTGTCAAACGTGCGCCAAAACTGTGGGAATGGCTTGGCGAAATTTATAAAAAAGGTGACGCTACGCCGATTTATAGCCGGACCATTTTCGGCGGCGAATACCTGGCTTGGGCCACTTCGTGGGCAGAGCTTATCAACGTGAGTTGCACTGATCCAAAATTGATAACCCAGTGGGCCAATCCGTGGATGGGTAATGCCAGCGGTAAGTTTAGGGTCGGACGAATTTCTTTGGAAAATGGCGGCGATGCCTGTTTGCGCTCGAAAGAAGTCATTACTGACCAATGTCAAGCCAAATGGACGCAAAATCAAGGTGCTGTAAGTCCGGTTGGCCATGCCGCGGCAAATTTATTGCGTAAGTCAAACCATAGTGATTTGCTCGAAGGCTACTGCGGACGCGTCCCTAATGCCACTGAAAAAGCCATAGCCAAAGCCTATATCCAAGCCATTTCTGGTGGCACTGGTGCTAAGCGGGTGTCCGGCGGTGTCGATTTTATCGCCCTTGATTGCAAGGCGGATACCGTCTGGGAGGAAGGAAAATGCCAAGCTCTGGTGTTTAATGGCAAAGATGGCAAAACCGTGCTGATGGAAGCCATTACCCCAGTAACGGACGGCAATTGGCAAGCTTCCAATATTAAATCGATAATTCCCGAAGATACGATGGCCCGTATTATGACCGATCCCCAATACGCCCAAGCCAAAGATATTTTGACTAATTTGGCGACTCCAGGTAACGGTTGGTATGACTATCTGGAAGGCCAGGGCAAGCCAAAAGATGTGTTGTTCCAATACATGAACTCGGTCAACTGAATCTTTCAATGCCTTACTACTTGCTATGTTTCAGCAAACAGGCGAGGAAATAGCAAGTCAACAGCATCACTTGGAAAGCGTAGCGAAACCGATCCTTTGGGAGTATCCGAGCCTAGAATTCCCTGTTCGACCAAACTGGCGAGCACCATGCGCGCCCCGCGTTCCTTAAGGCCAGTGATCCGTTCCGCCTCACCGCGCGGCATTTCACCTTGCAACAAGGCCCGCTCCAGAATATGGAAGGCCTGAGGCTTCAATTGCTGACGCTCGACATAGAGTTTCAAGCGACCTGCTAAATGATCGAATTCAAACAGGTTGCCCATGAATGTCACCTGATCCAGACAGACCTGCAAGAACCAGTCGATGAATACAATTAGCGCCTTCTGGGAAAGGTTGCCTCGTCCGTCCAGATCGCCCTGCCTGGGCATATCGGCGTGATCCATCATCTGCTTGTATTCCTGACGGCTGTTGATGCCGCGTGCAAGACCGCGTGATACTGACCAAAGACCGGATGCGCCGATGCCGGCGGATAACCCCATGGCGTGGCTCATCAAACGACTGACGCGGCCATTGCCGTCTGGAAAGGGGTGAATGTAATTCAGGCGATGATGGGCGGAGGCCATGGCAATAATGCGCCCGCCTTTTCCCATGATTTCTAAACGGTAGCGCTGCTCAAAATGCCGCATGAATGTTTCCACCTGATTGCTGCTGGGCGGGATATGCCGCCCCACCGCAACATCATGGTGAGGCTCTGTCCGGAATGCGCCTGGCTCCATGCGGAAACGACGGCCTGCGGCACCGATCAAAAGCATTGGCTCTGGTGCTTCATTGTAAAAAGCACGATGTAGCTCGTGCAAAAACTTTACGGAGGCAGGCTCCGGCAGAGACCCTTCCACATAACGGCGGTCGATCATGCGCTGCACATGGATATGCGCCAGTGCTTCAACTTGAAGATTGCGGCGAGCCTCTTCCCTGTCCAAGTCATTCGCCAAAGCGCGTTCAATATCGCGTGGCTTGGTATGGTGCCCCTCAATCAGGTTCGAGTAGTAGCAGTTCATCACTCGCACGAGGTCGGCAAGATTGCGGGTAGTCTGAGGATGCAGACGATGACCAAGCAGTTCCGCCGTCGCCGTCAGATTGGCGATGCGATCCGTGATCGTAACCGGAATGGTATCGAGTAAGCAGGGTTCGATGCGTGAGGGGCTTTCAATGGCTTGCGTCATGCCGGTCTTATAATCTTATAAGCGTTTGTTAAATATAGTATTATATCATATATTGTTTTAACTATTGCCGGTCTTTCTGCCGGTCGCAAGTTATTGTGCAACTACCTGATCTTTCGATGTTTTTTCGCCAATCTGCCCAGAACCAGTGCCGATCCTGCTTTCATCTGCCGCCACAACTAAACAATAACTAAAGGACTCCCCCCAAGCAATGCCCTTCTCGACTAGTTAAACAAACAAGACGTTGCGATTAAGATCGAAACTACTTGATCGGTGGCAAATCGTTATCGGAAATGTTGCTACTTTTCTTTGGCTTACCATCCGTGTCACCCATAACCCGCCCAGCAAGACTTTCGACAAAATCAACACCATCAACTACTTTTTCTTGAGCAGTTTTAATGGTGTTGTCAATGACTAAGTTCTTCATTGAGCCGACGCCTTCGCTTATTTCATCTACTTTCGCCGTTATTTTTGATCTTACTGAATTGATGTTTTGTTCGGCAGGAATTACGGTATTGTCATAGAGCAAATGTCCACCGTTTCTGACCGCACTGCCAGATAAGCCAGTCATATCGGTATTGGGGCCAAGCAAATCGGAATTCTCTATTTTTTGGCGGAAATCATCTGGATTCCCAAGTTCACCGCCGAGAGATGATTCGACCCTAGTCCTAAAATCAGTTGGTGGTTTATGTTGCTCCCCGACCCGCTTGCCAGCCTGGGCATCCGCCCGGCTGGATTGTGGCCCGAAGCCTTGTTCGCGTGAGCCTGAACCATCCCGTTGTCCGTTGTACTGCTTTCGCCCCGTGGCGTCCGTCCGGCTGGATTGCGGCCCGGAGCCTTGCTCGTGCGAAGCCACGCCGTCGTGTTGCCCGTCAGCCTGTTTGTGCCCCGTAGCGTCCGTCCGGCTAGATTGCTGCCCAGAGTCTTGTTCGCGTGAGTTCGCGTCGTTGTGTTGCCCATCAGCCTGCTTGCGCCCCGTAGCGTCCGTCCGGCTGGACGGTGTCCAAAAGCCTTGCTCGTGCGAAGTCACGCCGTCGTGTTGCCCGTCAGCCTGTTTGCGTCCCGTGGCGTCCGTCCGGCTGGATTGCGGCCCGGAGCCTTGCTCGTGCGAAGCCACGCCGTCGTGTTGCCCGTCAGCCTGTTTGTGCCCCGTAG
>SCST01000540.1 GCA_004299465.1 Methylovulum sp.
CAGCCATCGACAAAAAAACGCTGAAAATAGCTTTTATCTTTAAGCGGCTCAAAAATCTCGCCATTCAGCCATTTCAAACAATCGGCAATTTTTTTTTCGCCATTATCGAATGTGATTTTTATTTTGTAATCAATAAGATATTCGGCATCTATAATAACTGGCATGTAGTCCATAACCGGGCTCGCTTTAATGTAACGGTTCTATTCTGTCGATTTGCTTGCCTTGGACAGCCCTTTCCCAATTCGTCTCAAGCTCTGTTTTATGCAATAGCGTCCATTCTTTAATGAGTTTTTGAGCTGTTTTCGATTTGAAACTCCCTTTTATCATCTCTCCATCAAAGCTGAACATTCCTCGCTGCCCTTGATATTCAGCATGAAAATGAGGCGGATTATGTTCGTTATGAAACATTCGGATGATTATCCCAAAGAACATCGACACATAAGGCATTCACATTTCCTATTTATTTTAAGCTTCGCAATAGCTTGGTAATTCCCTGCTCCGAATGAACACCGGGTTTTAAAATAAGCCAAACGCAAAAAAGAGGCTTAAGCCTCTTGTTTTTAACCCATAGAAAGCACTCAATCCGTGCGCTACCAGACCCGCTGCATTGATGAATAATCGTCTCATTAACGGGAAAAAGACTTTGTTTTTTACAATCCGCCCTGACAACTCAACAGTGAGTAGGCCGGGTTGGTGTTAATTGCAACCCGGCCTTCGCCATTACTTTTTGTCGTCGTCCTTAACTTCTTCAAACTCAGCGTCAACCACGCCGTCATCGGCAGTATGCGCATGCGTCTCGGAAGAGGACGCGCCGGCTTCGGCCGCCCCTTTTTGGGCATAAACGCGTTCCGCCAAATGGCCTGACAATTCCGTCAAGCTATTGGTTTTAGCTTCAATATCAGCCTTATCATCACCTTTAACCGCTTCTTTCAACGCATGGATCGCATTTTCAATGCCGGTTTTTTCATCGGCAGCGACCTGGTCACCCAATTCTTTCAGCGATTTTTCAGTCGCATGAATCATATTGTCCGCATGATTGCGGGCATGGACTAATTCAGTCAATTTACGATCTTCATCGGCATGTGCTTCAGCATCCTTGATCATGCGTTGCACTTCTTCATCGGACAAACCGCTGGATGCTTTAATCACAATCGACTGCTTTTTACCGGTGGCCTTGTCTTTAGCCGATACGTTCAGGATACCGTTCGCATCGATATCGAACGCCACTTCAATTTGCGGGATACCGCGCGGCGCCGGTGGAATATCCGCCAAATCAAAACGTCCCAGTGATTTGTTCGCGGACGCTTTTTCACGCTCGCCTTGCAAGACATGCACGGTAACCGCCGTTTGGTTATCGTCCGCTGTAGAGAATACCTGTGACGCATTGGTTGGAATCGTCGTATTTTTCTCAATCAGCTTGGTCATTACGCCGCCCATCGTTTCAATACCCAGTGACAACGGGATAACGTCCAGCAATAAGACGTCTTTAACTTCGCCACCCAACACGCCGGCCTGGATCGCCGCGCCCAATGCCACCGCTTCATCCGGGTTAACATCTTTACGGGGCTCCTTGCCGAAAATGTTTTTAACCATTTCCTGTACTTTCGGCATACGGGTTTGACCGCCTACCAGAATGACGTCATTGATTTCTTTTGCCGATAAGCCGGCATCTTTCAATGCCATTTCGCAAGGGCCTTTAGTGCGGTTAATCAGCTCTTCAACCAGCGATTCCAGTTTGGCGCGGGTCAATTTAACATTTAAATGTTTAGGACCGGATGCGTCGGCGGTAATGTAAGGCAGGTTAACATCGGTTTGCTGGCTGGACGACAATTCAATTTTAGCCTTTTCTGCCGCTTCTTTTAAACGCTGCAATGCCAGTGGGTCGTTATGTACATCAACGCCGCTTTCTTTTTTAAATTCGCTGGCCAAATATTCGATAACGCGCGAGTCAAAGTCTTCGCCGCCGAGAAAGGTATCACCATTGGTTGATAACACTTCAAACTGGTGTTCGCCGTCGATTTCGGCGATTTCAATAATGGAAATATCGAACGTACCGCCACCCAGGTCATAAACCGCAATTTTGGTA
>SCST01000541.1 GCA_004299465.1 Methylovulum sp.
GAACGCGCAAGGCGCTGCGAATATGAAATTACCGGCACCAAGGGCGGCATTACCTGCCATACCGTCTGGCAGTTGCCGGGCGACGTTCCGGTTATTTCATGGTGGACTGAAGATGGCCGGCAAGCCCGAGAGCAGTTGCCGGCAAGCAATCATTTCCGTTTGGAGATTGAACATTTCAGCGATTGCGTATTAAACGGCAAACCGCCGTTGTTGTCGCTGGACGATGCGAAGAACAATTGTAAAATCCTGGTAGCCGCGTTGCAATCCGCAGCATGTGGGCAACGTGTGAAGCTGTAACGAGTGATATTGACGCCATCTGTAATCACCGCATCAATCGTTTGTCATTCACAAACCGCTTTAACATAAATACAGCCTTCAAACTCTATAGCTCTATAACTATTGCGCTGGTGCCATAACGATTCTGTAGCCCCCAGTAGCAATGAGCCTTCTGGTGTGAGCATACTGACCATGGTCGATAAAATTTTGCTGCGGACTTGAGGCGTAAAATAGATAGTCACATTACGGCAAAGAATCAAATCAAATTGTCCCAAATGAGAAAAATCGCGCGTCAAATTAATCGTGTCAAAATGTACCCGCAAACGAATATTAGGACGTAACACCCAATGATTATTTGCTGTTTGCTCAAAATAGTGAGTACGCCGCGTTAATGATAAACCGCGGTTAATTTCAAAGGTGTTGTAACTAGCCAGCCTTGCCGTTTGCAAGGCCGTTTCGGAAATATCCATTGCCTGTATCGAAAAATGTCGCACCCATTCTGTTTTTTTTTGAACCTGGCACAATTCATCAATTAAAAGCGCTAAAGAATACGCCTCCTGACCCGTTGAACATCCGGCGATCCAAACCTTAACCTCTTCCCCGCATGCTACTTTTTTGAATAATTCCGGCAAAATCGCTTTTTCCAGGGCATTCCAGCACGACTGGTCCCTAAACCACAGGGTCTCATTTGTCGTCATTAAATTAATCACCGCAGGTAATAATTTCCCAGGTTCAACTTGCAAGCGCGCGACTAATTGGCTAAAACTATTCAAGCCCAGGCTTTCAACAAAATCACCTAGCCGCGTCTGTACTAAATAATCTTGATCATCCTGTAAATGAATACCGCACTGTTCATGTAACAGCTTACTGATTTGCTTAAATTCCAATGCTGTAATCGCTTGCATCTTATTTTGTAACGACCAATTGCGTTATTCTCTGGCTGAGCTGGCTTAACGGCACGATTTCATCGGCCAAACCCGCCTCATAAACGCTACCCGGCATTCCCCAAACCACAGAAGACTCCTGATCCTGAATAAGACAGATGCCACCTTTGCGTTTTAATGAGCGCACGCCTTCGGTGCCATCATGCCCCATGCCTGTCATGATAATCGCCAGTACCTTGCCTTTAAAAACGGCAGCGATCGATTGAAACAACACATCAACGGAAGGACGGCAGTTATTGACGGGAGGCGTTTCATCGATCGCTAAATAAAATCCCCCATCGACATCCGCTCTTACAATTAAATGATTACCGCCGGGAGCAATATAAATATGTCCCGCCGTTAATTTCTCGCCCCCTTTCGCTTCACTCACTTGCAAGGGCGATTCCTCATGCAGTTTCATTGCCAATGATTCAGTAAACATCGGCGGCATGTGTTGTACGATAATAATAGGGCAAGGCATTGCCGCATTTAACTTGGGCACTAATTGATCCAGCGCTTTTGGGCCGCCGGTAGAAATACCGATGACGATTAAATCAATTTTCCTTGTAGCGATCGTCGGCACAGGCAATGGATTCTCCCGTCTAATGGCAGGCTCTGTTTTTTTCGCACCGGGTATTACCGGCTGGCTACGGCTAAAACGGGCATATTTTTTCGTTTGTAGTAAATGGATCAGCGGC
>SCST01000542.1 GCA_004299465.1 Methylovulum sp.
GTTCCAGCCGCGTGCCTAAGGTAACGGCGTCCTTAATGCCGAAATGCCCTTTGCTATGGCCGAACATGACCCAGTCATGCTGCTGGTTCCACACTATAATCGGGACCAGGCACACCAGCACGGGGAGCAGGTACAACAAAAACTCGCGCTTGAGTAAGGCATGCCGCTGCTTGTCGATCAACAAAAAAATGACCAGCATCAAAGGAATCAGCAACGCCGCCTGCTTGCTGAGCAATGCTGCCCCCGTCGCTACACCGGCCCAAAACCAGGCGCTTTTATGCCGGTCAAACAGCGCGCTGTGCAAATAGTAAAGACTCATCATCCAGAAGCAATACAGCGGCGGGTCGATCGTCATGACAAAGTTGGCCAGCACATTAAACGGCATCGCCAAAATCAACAATACCGCTAATGCCCCTGCTTTAGGTGCGTAAAACGCGCTCGCCGTCGCATATAAATACCCTAGGAAAACCGTACCCAACACGACGGCAGGCAAGCGCACCACGGCGGTATCATCGCCGCCCAGTCCTGTAAAAACGGCGATCAGCCATGCTACCATCGGCGGTTTGCTGTAGTAACACCAGTCCGGCCTGCGCGACCAATCCCAGTAATAACTTTCATCGCCGATCAAATCCAGGCCGTTGATAAACAGGTAGCCGACACGCAAGACAAAAACGCCGGCCAGCACCGGCACGGGATAACGCTCAATAAGGTTTAAAAGTTTTTCGAACATCGGGGAAATAATCGTGGTAAAAACAAAATAGTGGAATTAGGTAAAAAGTAGGCAAACGAAAAAACAGCAGGGCGCGGCCAAAAAGCCGCTACTACTGCAAAATGGTAACTATTCAGTCCCTTGCTTGTAGGGCGTGCTGCGCGCGCCATCAACGGACTGGCGCGTTTTACCCACGCGCCGGAGAAGGCGCGCGCGGCACGCCCTACGGTTCAGGTAAGAACCTGAATAGTTACCAAAAACGATTTACCTAGATAATGCTGGGACGTAGGGTTTAAAAAACCAGCGCCCGGCAAATGTGCCGATGCGATGCTCGTATCCTTCATACCTCGGCGATTTATCGCACGGTTTGATCATTACGCCCGTTCCATCTCCGCCGAATAACGCCCGTAACGAGCCGCACCGTTAAGTCTTGCGCGCTTATAAAGCGCGTTTTGCGCGGCCGGCACATTTTCCTGCTTGCCTTGCCAGGCTTCCAGTACCGGCTGCTGTAACGCCCGCCCGTAGGAAAAGCTTAACTGCCACGGCGAGTTACCGGCCATTGCATTCATCGCGTTAAGGTTAACCGTCGCTTCTTCCGGCGTCTGGCCGCCGGAAAGAAAATTAATCCCTGGAACGGCGGCTGGCACGGAACGGCGCGCAACCGTCAGGGTCTTCTCGGCGATTTCTTCAGGGCCGGCCCGGCACGGCGCATCCTTGCCCGGCACGACCATGCTGGGCTTGAGCACGGTATATTCCAGTTCCACGCGGTGCCTGTGCAAGGCATGGAATACCTCATGCTGGACTAACTCGATGACTTCAAGGCAACGCTCAATCGTGTGGTCACCGTCCAGCAGCACTTCCGGCTCGACGATAGGCACTAAGCCCAAGGACTGGCAAATAGCGGCATAGCGGGCCAGCACTTCGGCATTGCTGATTATGCCGGCCTGGGTCGGGTTATGTGCGCCGATGGCATACACTTCACGCCATTTGGCAAAACGCGCGCCCTGCTCCTTATAGCCGGCCAGACGCTCTGCCAGCCCGTCCAGGCCCTGCGTAATCACGTCGCCAGGTGCATTGATCAGCGGCGTAAAGCCTTTATCCACTTTAATCCCCGGTACTATGCCCTGCCCTGCCGCGACATCCGCTAAGGGTTTGCCGTCAGTCGTTTTTTGTCCCAGCGTTTCCTCAAACAGGATCACGCCGCTGATGAACTCGCCCAAGCCGGGCGTCGTCAACAGTAATGAGCGATAAGCGCAACGATTAGCTTCGGTCGATTCGACATTGATCGCTTTAAAGCGTTTAGCAATGGTCGGTGCGCTCTCATCAGCAGCCAATATGCCTTTACCTTTAACAACCAGGTCGGTGATGGTGGCTTGTAATTCAGTTCTTATCGTCATAAAAATCTCCCGTTATCACTGTGTTATAAACCGGATATCGAGGGCCGCCGGTCACGCACTACGCTTCAGGCGGCTTGCCCAACCAGGCTATATAGGGGGGGGAAGCGAGCCATGCCGCATGCCTTCTACGCTAATGTCCTCATCTATATCAGGCCAATGGATGCCTTGACCGTCGCCGAGGATTTTAAAATGTTGTCGCTGCAACGTAGGGCGCGCCGTGTGGGCCTTCCGGTATGTAAATAAGGCGTGGATGCTATAATGGCGCGCGGCGCGCCCTACATTAGTTTATCCCTCTACGCTTGATGCTTGGCATTTACTCTCTTTTCAGGACCCAGGTCAAGAACCAATCGAACCTGAGCGCTTATCATGCGGTTTGCCTCTACATTATAGAAGCTAGCTTGTAGTGCTGCCTGGGTTTTGGGGCCACTAAATAAACCCGACGACCTGTGCAAGGGCAAGGGGCACCTGGTTGTTTGTTATATTTTACGATTCATATGGTAAAGGTATACGGTAATTATTCAGCCCCCCCTTAAATAATAAAGAGAGGGCGTCATCTCGGCAGGGATTCGCTTACGCGGTCTAACGGCTCCGGCAATCCCTGCCGGAATGACGACTTAATGTCAGTAATTTTAAGGAGGGGTCTGAATAATTACCAAATACGTTGGCAAACACAGCCGCAACGCGGTGAATTGGTGGGCGTGTCAGCCACTGCGGCAGGGGATATCGTGGGCCTTGCAATAGCGGAATTGTTTACCCAAACCGATTCTGGAT
>SCST01000543.1 GCA_004299465.1 Methylovulum sp.
AACACCCAGCTGAGTGAGGATGAGCGCGTCTTTTTCTGGCTCGGTCAGGGTTGACAAGTCGGGGTGTTTTTCCATGCCTATACTGTGCTTGAGTTTTTATGCTTTTTCAAAGTGGGGCTGAGTAGTTACAAAAAGATTGTTAAGGCAAGCTGATATTGACCGCGATACCTGGTTAAACGCTGGAAAGTAGCCTTCAGAATTTATATAACGATTAAGTTGAAACGCTCAGTCACTCAAAAACATCGCATCCCCATAACTGAAAAACCGATAAGACTCTGCAATCGCATACCGGTAAGCATTCATCACCGGCTCATAACCCGCAAACGCAGAAACCAGCATCAGCAAGGTCGATTCCGGCAAATGGAAGTTGGTCAGCATCGCATCAACGGATTTAAACTGATAGCCGGGCGTTATAAACAAATCGGTATCGCCGAAACCCGCTTCCAGTACGCCGCTTTTAGACGCCGACTCCAATGCCCTGACGGCCGTCGTGCCGATGGCGATTACCCGGCCACCCCGTGCCCTGGCCCGATGCGCTGCCGCAACAGTAGCGGGAGGCACGGCAAAATATTCCTTATGCATTAAATGCTCAGCCAGGTTTTCAACCCTGACCGGTTGAAAGGTGCCACTACCCACATGCAGGGTTACAAACGCCGTCTCGACGCCTTTGGCTTTGATTTTTTCCAGCATTGCGAGATCAAAATGCAGTCCTGCCGTCGGTGCGGCTACTGCACCCGACGCGCGGGCGAACACGGTTTGGTAACGCGTCAAGTCGGATTCGTCATCGGCGCGGGTAATATAGGGCGGCAACGGGATATGTCCGACCTGTTGTAGCAGCTGCCAAAGACTGCAAACGTTTTTAAATTCCAGTTCAAATAAATCGCCAGCCCGGCCCAGTATTTCACAGCAAAAGCCGCCGTCCAGTTCAATCAGCGCGCCTGCTTTGGGTGCTTTACTGGCCCTGACATGAGCAAGGGCATGATGGTCATCCTGGATGCGTTCAATCAGTATCTCAATCTTGCCGCCGCTTTGTTTTTTGCCATAAAGTCGTGCCGGGATCACTTTGGTGTCATTGAATACCAATACATCGCGCTTATCGATTAAATTGATAAAATTAATAAATTGCTTGTCGCTGAGTTCTCCCGTGTCGCGATTCATATGCAACAAACGGCTGGCATCCCGCTCTGGCAGAGGCTTTTGCGCAATTAATATATCGGGTAATAGATAGTTAAAGTCACTTTTTTTCATAGCCGGCGATATTATCAGTTTAAGCGGCTAAAAACATCTGAAAAATAGATTGGCATTTTTATAAAGGTCGTCTATAATGTTTATTCTTTGCCGGGGTGGCGGAACTGGTAGACGCGCCGGATTCAAAATCCGGTGATGGTGACATCGTGCCGGTTCGATTCCGGCCCTCGGTACCAAAGAATTCAAAGGCTTACATGTTTTCATGTAGGCCTTTTTTATTGCCTGATGGAAAAATGGCGCACTCTTGGCGCATTTCAAAATAAACAGCCACAATAAACCGCAACACTTGCCATCATTATTAGGCAAAAATAACACCGCACCGATTACCACTACGGATTTTTCGTAGCGCCTTGTCCGGTTCTTTTTCACTACCGTACATTTTTGAAAGGACCCTTGCACACTTCACAAAATTGAGCTTTATCGAGTACGATACAGGAATTTGTTAATTCATAGATTAGCCCATGAGACTGTATAAGCAAATTCACACCGGTTTAAAAAAAGCTTAACCCATTCTTTAACCGGTCATCAAGCCCGACACCTGAATACACTGGCAGGCTTCGTGTATGGGATCATTCAAAGCCGTCAAGTCAAATTGTCAGCGATGGCGGGCGAGCAGCCGAATGCGGGCAAAGAAGAAAGCCGGATTATGCAATTGCGGCGGTTATTGGCCAATGAAGCGCTGGATTACAGCGTCTATTATTTGCCGTTTATTCTCATCGTATTGACAAGCCTGGCCCATCAGCCGCTGGTGTTGGTGATTGACGGCAGTGTCACCGGTCGGGGGTGTGTGACGCTGATGGTGAGCCTGGTTTATCAGCAGCGAGCACTGCCCTTGCCCTGGGTGACGCGCAAAGGCAAAAAGGGCCATTCCCGGAAACGCTTCATGTTGAACTGATTAAGGCCGTTCAAGACATTTTGCCACCAGGGCGGGAGATCATCGTGTTGGGTGATGGCGAGTTTGATGGCACCGACTGGTTGGAGGTCTTGGACGACAAGGGTTGGCATTATGTGTGCCGAACCGCTAAAGACAGTGTTTTTTACGAGGGCGACGATGACTTTAAAGTCCAGGACATTTGCCCGGAACGGGGTGCCTGCACCGGCCTGCCGGGTGTCCACTTCACCCGCCGACGTTATGGACCGGTAATGGCGGTCGCCTGGGGGGCAACACTATCAGGAGCCGATTTATCTGGTGAGCAACTTCACGCTGCCTGAAGAGGCTTGCCAGTGGTATCGAAAACGATTCCGTATTGAAACGCTGTTTTCGGACTTTAAAGGTCGGGACTTTCAATTACAAAAATCCGGCCTGACCGACCCGACACGGGTTTCGCGGCTGCTGATTGCGGTCTCTCTGGCTTATGTGTGGTGTGTTTATCTGGGCGTTTATGCCCTGAAAACGGGATGGCATAAGATCATCCACCGAACAGACCGCTGCGATTTAAGTTTGTTTGAATTGGGCAAGCGCTTGTTGAAACGCTTTTTAACCAATGGCATACCGCTTCCCTCGTTTACTGCGTTTTCCATCATGAAGGAATAACACTGTGATATTCAATTGGTATCTTCGATAGTGCAAAAAGTGTACGGTAGTGAATTTTCGGCAAGACGTCAGAACCGTATGCAAACTTTATCACCAAGCACAGGAATTGCACGAAGCCGGTGTCCATGTGGTCAGCGTTGACGAAAAAACCGGCATCCAGGCACTGGAGCGCATACCCCCTGATCAGGATGTCCAAGGGTAAGCTGGAACTGCACGAGTTCGAGTACGCCCGGCATGGGACGCAAACGCTGATCGCCAACTTTGAGGTGGCTACCGGCAAAGTCATCAGTCCCACTATCGGAGATACGCGGACAGAAGAAGACTTTGTTGCCCATATCCGTGCCACCGTGTCTAGCCCTGACGCTTGTGGGTGTTTATTGCAGACCAGCTCAATACGCATAAATCGGCCTCGCTGGTGGAATGCGTGGCGGAACTCTGTGG
>SCST01000063.1 GCA_004299465.1 Methylovulum sp.
TTTTGATAGTGGCGAGTATGCTTCGCTTTCCGAGGGCCTTGAAAAAGAGACCATCAAAAGGGATGCTCGCAGGAAAATTGAAATTTACTGGGAAAAGAAACAATTGAAAGAACAGTTTGAAGACTTCGACGAGTCCGAGTTCGGCTTTTAGGTACGACCCGGCCGCTGTTGTCATAGCCCCTGAAAAAACATAACCGTTAGATTCTACTGAGCAGATTTAGATTGCTGAGTGCCTCCCCTCTTCGCAACATCCTTCGATAGCAATTTTCACCGTTTGCGCCCTTATTTGATGCCGATTTCCAGAAAATTGCTTTTTTATCACGACAGCTTCCTCGCCTTTGTTTTTCCATGCGATATAGACGGTTCCGACCGGTTGCGCTGAGCTTCCACCGTCAGGCCCGGCTATTCCGCTCACAGCAATTGCCGTCGTCGCATCGCTGTGAGCTAATGCGCCGGCAACCATTTCCGCGACCGTTTCGGTGCTGACGGCGCCGTATTGTTCCAAAGTCTTGGGATTTACGTCCAGCATTTGTATTTTTGCCGCATTGCTGTAACTGACAAAGCCGCGGTCAAACCATGCCGAACTGCCGGGAATTTCGGTAATGGCTTCGGCGATCCAGCCGCCCGTGCATGATTCGGCGGTCGCTATAATCCGGCCGCTTTCTTTTAATGACCGGCCTAGCCGTTCGGCAAGTTCAAATAATTGTTTGTCCATGATCTATAGCCTGGTTTACACAAGAGGATAATGACCCCGAAAAGTATAAAGCTTTGGATGCGGCGTGTATGTACATATCGGACAACACATTAAAAATGATAGAATTAACAGTTTAACTATTAAGCCGTTGTTGTCCTGTCCATGCCCAATACTCTAAAGCTGCCGGTTGCGTCCCTAAAACTACACGTCGACTTGGCGGATGTTGAATTACCCGAAGTCCAGCCCCGATCACCCAAAGCCATACTGGGACAGCCCAGGGCGCAGTCGGCGCTGGAGTTCGGCGTTGCGATGCCGGCTTTCGGCTACAATATCTTTGTCATGGGCGAGCCGGGCCTGGGTCGCTTGACGATGATTTCCGGGCACCTGGACAGGCTTTCCAAGACCTTGCCGGCGCCGTCTTCTTATGTCTATGTCGATAATTTTGATAATACCAGGGAGCCTAGGGCCTTGTGCGTGCCGCCCGGATATGGGCAGGTGTTCAGCAAGGACATTGAAAAATTGATCGATAATGTGCTGGCTACATTCCCGGCCGTGTTTGAAAGCCCGACATACCAGCAAAAAAAGACCGCTATTGAACGCCGGTTTAACCAGGCTTATAACATCGCGATCGAGCTGGTTGAAAAAAAAGCCGAGATTTTTAAGATCGCGTTGTTCAGGGAAAGGGAAACGATTACGTTTACGCCGCTTAAAGACAACAAGGTGCTTAACGATGAGCAGTTCACTCAATTGCCGCAGGCCGAACGGGATGTGTTCCATAGGCATGTTGAGGAGTTGGAGGATTATCTGGGTGATGTGCTGCTGG
>SCST01000544.1 GCA_004299465.1 Methylovulum sp.
CTGATTGCGGCCGGTTTTCTCGGGCTGTCCGTTATTTTTTTCAGCCCGTGGTTTACGAATATCCCGAAATCGGCATTGGCGGCAATTATCCTGGTCGCGGTTTTTCGCCTGGTGCGCATCAAGCATATTTTCCATACCTGGAATTATGACCGCGCCGACGGCATGGCTGAAGCAGCTACCCTGCTCGGCGTGCTCATATTAGGCATCGAGGAAGGCATCGCGCTGGGGATTGTCCTGACTATCGCTAGTCATTTGCGCAAAACCAGCCATCCGCATATCGCGATTGTCGGGCGCGTGCCGGCGACCGAGCATTACCGCAATATCAAGCGTCATAGCGTGGAAACCTGGCATCATTTGTTGTTGGTGCGCATCGATGAAAACCTGACGTTTGCGAATATCAGTTTTATTGAAGATTACCTTGAGTCTGAATTAAGACGGCGCCCGGACACCCGGCATATCGTGCTGATTTTTACGTCAGTCAGCGATATTGACACGACGGCGTTGGAAGCCTTGGAGCTTTTCAACCAGTCCTTGCAGGCATCGGGTAAAACGCTGAATGTATCGGAAGCGAAAGGGCCGGTGCTCGATAAATTGCAAAAAACGGATTTTCTTGAACAACTGAAACCCGGCAAGGTGTTTTTCCGTACTGAAGATGCCGTTAAGGCATTGGGTTGATGGGTTCTGAACAGGTGCGCTCGTGTGAGCTTTGGTAAGGTAACGCGCAATAAAAACATCCCTTGTCACAGCCGCCACAGATTCACTGATTATAAGGAAAGCCAGACAGACGGGGCATGTTGCCCCGTCTGCAGGGTTTCTCCGATGTTTCAGAGATAACGGCGGCATCAAAACGTTTGAGACGGGGTTGCAAACCCCGTCCCGCGTGAGGAGCCTTGTCTGAAGCGTAGGGCGTGCCGCGCGCGCCTTCTCCGGCGCGTGGGTAAAACGTGCCAGTCCGTTGATGGCGTGCGCAGCACGCCCTACAGCAGGGGAGCTGAATAGTTACCGCTATTTTTAGTTATTCCACTGTTTGTTAACTTTTGCCGCCTTTCTGTTGGCGGGAGGTTGCAGTCCGACGCAAAACAACTTAACCCTGTTTAAGGAGTATCCGCATGTCTAAAGAAAATGACCAATTAAATCAATCGATCCTGACCCCGTTTGCGCTCGGCACCCCAATGGCCGCCGATCCCGTCTCAGACTACGGCTCTGTCAGCGAGACAACCCGCCTCACCACGGGTGACGTCAACAACGACGGCTACCCCGATATTGCCGCCGCCCACGGCTTCCGTACGGCGGGCCTGTACCTCAACCATGGCGACCAGTCGTTCGCCGCCGAAGATGTTCTCAGCGAGACTTGGTGGGACGTCGCCGAGAACACCGGCGCCACATCTATTACGCTAGGCGATCTCGACCTGGACGGTAACCTCGATATGGTCATCCCTATCTATGGCAACCACTACCAAGAACACATGGTCCAGCTCTATCACGGCAATGGCGACGGCACCTTCGAACTCTGGCCGGTAGACGGCTACAACGCCAACCGGGATTTGGAAGGTGTTAACCAGGATGGCGTCAACGACGGCATCATCGTAGCCAGTGGCGCGGCTAACCCGATGTTCCCGCTCATCGCCGACTTCAACGGCGACGATCTGCCCGACGTCGCGGTGAGCGCGAACAACGGGAGTCATTCGGTGGATGTGTTAACCCAGTCCGCAGGCCAGCAGTTCTCGGTGTCCGACTCGGACCAGGCGGGCCAGAACTCCCAGTTCATGGCGCAAGGCGATTTCAACGAGGACGGCTACCCAGACGTGGTCGCGGGCGCTCTCTACAACGGCGTACTCGTTTTCCTGAACGATGCCAACGGCAAAGGCACCCTGCACCAGGAGGGAGGAACCTATCTCTCTGATTACCACCAGTACGTCGTAGCTGCCGACTTCAACGGTGACGGCCACGAAGACATCGCAGCGCGCGGTAATCAGGATGCACAGGTGTCTATACTCTACGGCGACGGTGCCGGTCACTTCCCATCCACGGCCAATTTCTCCACCAGCGGTGTCGATGGCTATCTCGTGGCGACGGACATCGACAATGACGGCGACAGCGATCTCGTGGCGGCCTCCACTTCCACCCAATTAGTCGACCTGCTTTTGAACAACAGTAAAGGACACTTCGACGCCCCCGTATCCACTGTTCTCGATGCCGCGCCTTGGGGCATTGCCGCCGCTGATTTCGACCAGGATGGTTGGGTGGATGTGGCAGTGACGCGTAGCGATAATACTATCCAGGTGCTCTGGAACCGGGTCGGGGTTAGCGTGACCCCGGACACCTTCAACCTGGCGGAGAATAGCCTGATAGGGGCTGTGGTCGGCACCGTCACCGCTAGCGGCAAAGCACCCTTAACCTTGGCTATTACCGCAGGCAATCTCGACCCGGATGGTGACAAGCAGTCCGCCTTTGCCATCGACGCCGCAACCGGCGTCATCACCGTCAACGATAGCGACGACCTAGACTACGAGATTATCCCGGCCTTCGACCTCCGTGTGACAGCCACCGATGCCGATGGCTTGTCCGGTACGGCTGATGTTACCGTCAACCTGAATAATATCGACGAGCCAGGCAACGAAACGCCAGCCGTCGAGGATGCCGACTTTAGCGTGGACGAGAACACCGCCAACGGCAGCGCGGTCGGTACGGTTATCGCTACGGACATCGATGCCGGCGATTCCCTTGCCTATGCCATTACGGCAGGCAACACCGACCTCAACAATAACGGCCTGACAGCATTCGCGATCGATCCCGCCACCGGCGAGATTACCGTCAACGACAGCGAAGACCTCGATTTCGAAACCAACCCTGCATTCACGCTGACGGTTACCGTCACCGATACCGGCGGCTTGTCGGACACTGCGGCGATCACGATCCAACTGAGCAATGTCAACGAGATCATCGGAACTCCAAACACTGATGTTTTGCAGGGCACACCGGCAGACGATTTCGTCAATGGCTTGGAGGGCAATGATAAGCTGCACGGCAATGCAGGCAACGACACGCTGATCGGCGGTGGAGGCGTCGATACGGTTGTTGAGCGCGGTGATACCG
>SCST01000545.1 GCA_004299465.1 Methylovulum sp.
CCATTTAAAAAAATCGCTGAGTCATACTTCAGGAGGGCATGAAGCAATCGATTTATCACTCTTTGATATTTGCCTGATTTATGGCCTGCGCTTCTCTTTTCCATACAAATTGGAAATCGGCAGGACTACACATCACCTTTCCAAAGCCGCTTATGAATGCTCAATCCATGACACGATAACCAATACCCTGTCGATCCAAGTCTTAAAGAAAGTTCGATGCCTGTCCAAGATACCTGTGTATATAGGACACAACCCGCTGACTGCGCGCAACCGGAATTCTTTCTTGAAGGAAGCCATCAGCTATCCTGAATTTGTTGCCGGTATAAACCGTATCCTCATAGCCGATCAGGCTGTCTTGCTGGCGCAGCCGGAGGAAACGATCACTGAAAATATTTACACCAAAGCGGAATATAAATCAGGTGCGGTCTGTTTGGATGTAGGCGATAAATCGGCCAATCAACCTTATGCCAGCGAAGATAACGTACACATGAATGACGAGTTTGGCCGTATTTATTTGCAACATTTCATCCAACAGATTCCAATGTCGGCAGTTAGACAGAATTACAGCCCGGACTAAACACCCGTTGAGGCCCCGCTAAAATATATACGCAATACAGGGCACGCGGTCATTGATGTCGACCATAAACGAATAAAAATCGGCATGATCAATGCCATAACAATTTGACCGCCATCACAAACAACAATAACGAGAAATAACGCTTTAACTTCGCCGCCGGGAGTTTATTGGCAAGCTTCGCGCCTAAGGGTGCAGTGAAAATACTGCTTAAGGCTATGCCGGCAAATGCCGGCAAATAGACATAGCCCAAAGACCATTCCGGCAAATCAACGGCATCCCAGCCTAACAGCGCATAACTGGCTGTTCCGGCAATCGCTATCGGCAAGCCGCAGGCGCCGGATACCGCAACGGCATTGCGCATAGGCATCCGTCCATGCACCAAATACGGCACGGTGAGCGTGCCGCCGCCTATGCCCACGATGGATGACAATACGCCAATCATCGCGGCTACGCTAAAATCCATCCAGGCCGCCTGCTTGCCTGCACCGGGTTTCGGCTTTACTTGCAACGCCATCAGCGTGCCCGCATAGAACAGAAACACGACGAGAACATAGCGCAACGCATCGGCGGTGATATGCTTGGCAACAACCGCTCCGATGGCGGCGCCGACCATAATCATCGGACTCAGGCGAAACACCTTAGCCCATAGCACAGCACCCAGGCGATGATGCGCCAGGACTGAAGAGACCGCCGTCATAATAATGGTCGCCAGCGATGTCGCTACTGCCATTAATAACGCCGCGTCCCCTGGAAAACCCTGTACCACGAACAAGACAGCTAAAGCAGGCACTATAACCAGGCCTCCGCCAATGCCGAACAAGCCTGCCAATAAACCGGCAGCCAGCCCTAATACAAGGCTCGCTAAAAAAATATCTACCATCTGTTTTCCTGGTACCTGATTACCTTATAAAATATGCAAATTAAAAGCTTGCGCGATTTATAAGCCGGATGAATTGGCGGTTAACCATGATGTTTGAATCTGGGCGCTGACTGAATTCAACCGTCGGACACGAAAAACCGTATGCCCGTGGTATGGTAGATGTGACCGACACAGCCCCGTTACTCCTGACCGCGACCGTAACGCACCCTAACTCATTACCACATTTTGGCCATCTTAACGGCGCTATGATGTCAATCCTGCCTTGTCTTTCTTGGCTGCGGCTTCCGGCGATTTGGAGAGCGATTCCGGCAACGGCAAGGAAACAGCGTTGACGACATCGGCCCGGCTGCTGTGCATGTCGATTTTGCCTTTAAACATTGCACCTTCAGCGATGGAAACTCGTGGGGCGACAATATCACCGTCTACCGAGCCGTTTTCACGGATCACCACCCGTTCGGTAGCGACAATATTACCGACGACCTGTCCATGCACCACGACGGCTTTGGCATAAATCTCGGCGTGTATACGGCCATTTTCGCCGATGGTGAGAAGGTGGTTTTTCAGGTCGATCTTACCTTCGACCTGGCCATCAATGGACAAGTCTTCGCTACCATTCAGCTCACCCTTGACAATGACAGATTTGCCGATGTTGG